>NZ_JBFHFD010000015.1:0-36194 GCF_041583735.1 Novipirellula sp. | reverse complement strand
CACCCCAGCCCTGCCAGCTCGCCCTCCTTACCCCCCCGCCTTTTTATGAACTCACTCCGTTTTCTACCGGTGATCGCCGCGTCACTCTGTTTCGTGGCGACTGCGGGGCCAAGCTTTGCCGACGCCCCTGCCCCCAAGCCGCTTCGAGCGTTATTGATCGCCGGCGGTTGTTGCCACGACTACGCCAACCAGCATGAGGCGTTGTGCAAGGGAATTCAGTCGCGGGCCAATATCCAGGTCGATGTCTATTGGACCGACAATTCGACCACCGCCCCCGTGTTGCCGATCTATGAAAATCCAAACTGGACCAAACGCTACGACGTGATCATTCACGACGAGTGTGCGGCGGACATCAAAGATCAAGCGATTGTCGACCGGATCGTGCAAACGCATCAGACGATTCCCGCCGTGCACCTGCACTGTGCCATGCATAGCTTTCGCACCGGAAGCGACGCGTGGTTCGAACATCTCGGTTTGCAATCGAGTGGGCATGGACCGCAAGAACCGATCGAGATTCAGTTCGTCGACACCAAACATCCGATCACCGAAACGCTAAGCGATTGGACGACGATCAAAGAAGAGCTCTACAACAACGTCAAACTGTTCGGGGCTCATCCCTTGGCCATCGGCAAACAAGCCGTTGGCAGTGGGGACAACGCACGTGTCGACCAAGCGGTTGTGGCGTGGACCAATGAAACGCAAGGAGCTCGCAGCTTTAGCACCACGATTGGTCACAATACGGAAACGGTTGAGGATCCACGCTACTTGGAATTAGTCACGCGAGGAGTGTTATGGGCGTGTGGAAAATTGTCGCCAGAGTATCTGCAACCGTTCGCTGGCGAAAACAAAGTCACGTTCATCGACAAAGAAAAATTCAAGGCACCACTCTCAATCAGCCTAGGCGACATGCCCGACGACGCGACACTGGTGAAAGCCAAGTCATCATCCACCCAAACCTCGCAAGACGCCTACCTCGCGGTGGATGGCAATAAGGAAACGCGCTGGTGTGCCGATGGAGCGAGCTATCCCCAGTGGTTGCAACTTGAACTGGACAAGCCGCACGTGGTTCGCGAGATTGAAATCACATGGGAGTTCCCCGACCGAACGTATCAATACAAAGTCGAAGGCTCGATTGACGGCAAATCGTGGTCGATGCTTTTGGACCAATCCAGTGCATCCACCGCGATCAACGAACCTCAGGCATTGATCACCGATTCGCCAACGAAGTTCGTCCGCATCACCGGCATTTCAAGCAGTGGCGGTTGGTGCAGCATTCGCGAAGTCAAATTGAGCGGCCAGGGCATTGGCCCGTTGTGGCCGGCCGACGCAGAGAAGAAAACGTTTGTTCCGCTCAGTCCCGATCCGTACGCAAAACAAGGCAATGTCTATCCGACGATTCAAACGTTGACAGCGGACCAAGAAGCGACGCTGTTAGCAGACGTCAAAGTGCCCGACGGTTTCGAGGCGACGCTATTCGCCGCTCCTCCGGCGGTGAATTATCCCGTCTTTGTCGCGGCCGACGTTGATGGAACCTTGTACGTCAGCTCGGACGGCAACGGCTCGCTCGGCCGCAATCCACGTCGTGGCCGCGTGATCCGGTTGCGTGACCTCGACAATGACGGCCGCGCCGATGAGACGAAAGTGTTTTGCGAAGTCGATGCGCCGCGTGGCTTGGTGTGGGACCACGACCGATTGTACTTGATGCACCCGCCGCACCTCAGTGCGTTCATTGACCACGATGGCGACGGCGAAGCGGACGAGCAAAAGATACTCGTCAAAAACTTGGCCTTTGATTATGGCAAACGGCCCGCCGACCACACCACCAACGGTGTCAGTCTGGGGGTGGATGGATGGCTTTACATTGCCGGCGGCGACTTTGGCTTTATCAACGCCGAGGGCACCGATGGGCGGCGGCTGACGCATCGTGGCGGCGGAGTGATCCGCGTGCGTCCCGATGGCACGGGACTGGAAATCTATTCGACCGGAACCCGCAATATCCTGGAGGTGGCGATCAGTCCCGAAATGGAAATGTTCGCCCGCGACAACACCAACGATGGTGGCGGATGGGACGTTCGTCTACATCACTTCACCGGCACTGACGACCACGGCTACCCGCGGCTATACAAAAACTTTTCCGAAGAGTGTGTTCAGCCGTTGGCCGATTATGGCGGCGGTTCCGGGTGCGGCGCGGTTTACATCGACGAGCCCGGCTTTGGTGAATGGAACCACGCTCCGTTTACCGCGGATTGGGGCACCGGAGCGTTGTACCGACATACCGTCGCCCCCAAGGGAGCCAGCTACGAAGAAACCAAATCGCCCGAGCCGTTCATCCGCATGACACGTCCCACCGATGCCGACGTCGACGGCAACAGTCGGGTGTATTGTGCCAGTTGGCGAGGAGCGACGTTTGATTGGAACGGTCCCAATGTGGGCTACATTGTTTGCGTCAAACCCAAAGCATTCAGCCCCACGCCGTTGCCAAAATTTGAAAGCCTAAGCGACGACCAGCTTGTTGAGGTGATGAATTCGCCGAGTGCACGCCGGCGAATGGAAGCGGAGCGTGAATTGATGCGACGTGGAAACGCGGTGCATCGTCAACTGCTGCGGCGTGGATTGGCAAAACGAAATGAACAACGCACGCTCGTCGAATCGCTGCAAGGCGACGCAACCGCCCCGGATTCGATCGCTCGCTGTATCGCGGCGCTCCGCAGCGATGATCCGGTAATCGTGCATGTGGCGATTCGCAGTTTGGCAAAACGCAACGCGTATGATGCGTGCTTTGCGGCACTGGACGACCAATCGGTTTCCGCGCAACCTGTGCTTCGCAGTTTGGCGATGATGCACCACCCGACGGTGGTCGCGGGACTGATCCAACGGATCGCTAAGGAAACCGCCCCTGATCGACGCGAAGCGATTTTGGAAGCCCTTTGCCGACTGCACTTTCAAGAGGGCCAGTGGAACGGCGACTCGTGGGGCACGCGTCCTGATACGCGAGGCCCTTATTACCAGCCGACCCCTTGGAGCGAAACCGACAAGATCGCGGCGGTGCTGAAGCAAGCGCTTCGCGAGGCTTCGGGAGACGCCGCCGCGAAGCTGATCACATTGATGAATCGCAACCGTATTGAATCGAGTGATTCACTCACCCGCTTGGTTCAACTGGCCAAACAGGACTCAAAGTTAATTGGCCAATTGGTCACGCAACTTGCCGCCGTGAACACGGTGCCCCGCGACGCAGTCCCCGTGCTCGTCGCGGCCGCCAACCGCAGCGACTTGTCGGCCGCCACCTTGGCGGACATCGTTAACCTGCTAAGCACCGTGGATGATCGTGATTCGGCCGTGTCGATGATCGCTGCACTTGCCACACTGCAGCAGCATGCCGAAGCAACAAAACAAAATGCCAAGGAACTCGTGCGAGCTCGCAACGCGTTGATCAATGCACCGTGGCTCGATACGCAAACATCGACCTTGGTCAACCTTGCATCGTCGTCAGATTCAGCCGACGCATTGTGGGCCGAAGCCGCAATCATCGCCGTGGCGTCTCGATCAAACGCGAGCCCCGAAAATCGCGAACTGGCCAAACAAACGATTGACAATGCATGGCAAGACGCGAACCGCCGGGTGCGGTTGATGCAAGCGGCGGCAGCCATCGAGAACCATTTTCTCGATGCAGAAATCCTTGCCGCACGATCCGACGCCGATACATCGATCGCGAACATGGCCAAATCGATCGTAAAACAGATGCAGATCGCCGAGATCGCCCAGGATGATTCGGCGATGATCAGCTCATTGACCACAAGCGAAGCAGCTGAGCAGGCGGTCGCGAGGGAAGGGAATCTTGCCATTGGCAAGCAAATCTTCACCAAAGCCAACTGTGTGGCATGCCACACCATCAGCGAAGACGAGGTGCAAAAAGGGCCATTCTTGGGCAACATTGCCAAGACCTACAAGCGTCCTGATTTGGCAATCGCGATTTTAGAACCAAGCAAAACAATTGCTCAAGGTTTTGTCACCAATTCGATTTTGACACTCGATGGCGTGGTCTTGACCGGGTTCGTCACGAACGAACAAAGCGACCGCGTGACGATCCGAGACCAGCAGGGCAAAGAGACGATGATTTTGAAAGACGACATCGAAGTGCGTCAAACCTCGCCGATCTCGGTCATGCCCGAGGGGGTGATGAAAGACTATACGACGCACGAGTTGGCGTCGTTATTGGATTACCTTGAATCACTTGCCGCGGCAAACGCGAAGCAATGATTTCGCAAGCCGCTCGGATGTGAGCGGCGGGAGTTTGAAAGTGGAGTGCGTCCGGTGGATGCGGACGCACCATGAACTTCCGAAACTCTTGGCGAGTTTCGCTACGGAGTTTCGCTACGGAGTTTCGATACGGGTGTTTCGATTCGGCGAGTTTGTCGCCCCGATCGATTGCCGCAAAACCGACTTAGGCCAAATCGCTCAGCGATTTGATTTCTTCTTCGGTAAACTTTCGCTCCAGTCGTGCGCCCATTTGCGAGACGACGCGTGCGGATGCTTGCGAAGCCAAGTGGCCTGCTTGTCGCCAAGTCATGCCGTTGGTGATGCCGTACAGCAACGCACCGGCGTACATGTCACCGGCTCCGGTGGTGTCGATCGCTTTGACTTCGACACCTTCGATCGGGAAGGCTTCGCCACCGTGCATCACAATCGAGCCTTTGGGGCCGAGCGTCAATGCGACGTTTTCTGCGTGGTCATGGATTTTGGCCGCACATGCGATTGGGTCTGATTCGCCCGTCAAACTCTTGGCTTCTTCTTCGTTACAGAAGAACAAATCGACGGGGCCGGTGATCAAGTCCCAAATTTCGTCGCGGATCATGTTGACCAAGAAAGGATCCGACGCGGTGAACGCCACTTTCACGCCATGCTTTTTGGCGAGATCCATCGCATGGTAAGCAGCCGCTTTGGTGGTTTCGCCGGTCAACAAGTAGCCTTCGATGTAGACGTACTTGGCCGCCTTGATCAGCGACTCGTCGATATCGGATGATTGCAGCGTGGCCGAAGCGCCCAGATTAGTCATCATCGATCGTTGAGCATCGTCGGTGATCAAAACGGCACAGGTTCCGGTGGGTGCCCCGTTGGCCGGTGCGATGTCCATTTTGACTCCGAGGTCTCGCATGTCCTTGATAAAGAACTCGCCGACTTCGTCATCACCGATTTTCGCGATAAAGGCTGCGGTTCCGCCAAATTCCGCGAGTGCGACAATCGTGTTGGCAGCCGAACCACCTGCACAACGATTCAAGGGGCGTCCATCGAGTCGACCTAAAACGCTTGCTTGTTGTTGATCGTCGACCAGCGTCATGATTCCTTTATCGATCGACAATTCGCTCAGGATCGAATCTTCCACTTGTGCTTGAATATCGACCAGTGCGTTCCCTACACCCAATACATCGTACGACGTCATTCGCTTTGCAGCCTTCAATTAACAGGTTTTCATTAGTGCATTCACCGGCCCACAACTTAGTCCGTCCGGGCGTCAGCGTGTAGAACCCTAACAGAAACACCGTTTTCCAGCGGTTTTGGAGGACACCGATGCTTCTCGGTCGCCAATAATCGGGAGGAAATCGCAATGGAATCCGAGGGGGCCGATTAAATCGTGGATCGAAACGCTTGGCGAGTTTCGCTACGGCGAGCGTCAGCTTCAGTGGGTGAAAGCTTCAGTGAGCGACAGCTACAGTGAGCCGCGGGCACGGCGAATTTTTGCGATTGTGGCCAGCTAGGATTTGTTCATGCTCCGCAATAGCGGGTTGGCAAGGCTCGGAAACAGCTGCAGGGTTCCTGCGGCGATGCGACACGCCGCGGGCGACCGCAGCGCCGTGGTGACAAAGCGACAAGTCCGTTTTCGGCGTCGCAGCAAGGCGGCGAGCTTTTGCGCCCACGCCTCACCGACATCGTTCAAATCACCCAACTTCGACGCGATCAACTCGGCCGCTGCGATGCCCCCCTGCATGCCCCACGTCATCCCTTCGCCGGTAAACGGTTCGACGTAACCGGCGGCGTCCCCAATTGCCAAAACACGACCATGCCCGGCGCGGCGCGATCGACGCAGCGGCGGCGTGGTCATCACGGGACTGAATTCCGAAAGCTCGACCGAGGCAAATTGGCTCATCGAAAGAATCCGCTGCACGCGTGTGACCGGATCGCCGGCCGCCATGGACGATTGACCGGACTGAAGCGCCGCGGCCACATCGACCCGTCCATCGGCAAGTTTGACAAGCCCGACATAACCATCGGGGTTGCATGCCATATAGATCACGCCGGAATCCACGTCGACCGACGATGCCATCATCGAAATCCCAAAAGGCCCATGTGGCACTTCGGTCCAAGGCAACAAACCGCCGCAGTTGCCCGAACGAAGTCCTGATGCGACCACTACACACGCATAGTCTTGCAGACGGGTCGTGGCGTTTTGATCGAGCTGAACTGAAACGGCATCGTGCAAATTTTGTTTGATGGTTGCGGTGCAGTTCATTGACACGTTGGCACCACAGCGAACTGCGGCCTGCACCATTAGCGGATCGAGCACTTCGCGAGAGAGTGCCACTCCGAGTGGAATCGCCAACTCGATGCGTCGTCCTGCAAGCGAAGCACACCAATGCCGCGTGGGCATCCCGAGATCGAGTACCTCGTCACGAATCCCCAATTGCGAAAAGGCATTCAGCCCCGCTTCACCGATACAGCAACCACACACCTTGGCACGCGGAAACGTGCTCTTTTCGACCAAGTCCACTGCGACACCGAGCGAACGCAAACGAATGGCACATGCCGTGCCGGCGACGCCGCTTCCGATAATCAACACCGGCGAACGAGACGATGACGCCACCGCCATGTCGCCACTCATACCGCAACGCTCGATACCGTTGGCACGGCCGCGACGCTGGTGATTATTTGGGGCTTGGCCGGATCCGGTTTCTCATACGACGCGAGGAAACGACAAGGAAACGCCGGGTGCATTTCGATCGAGCCGCCGAGGACAGCTTGCGCCAATGTTTGAAACTCAGCTTGTGTGTACGCCCCTTGGACGCTGAGCACGCTATCGATGTGAACCACCGGAGAGCGTGACAAAACACGCCCGGCAAAGGCAACCATGGCGAGGTTCATTCGAGACCGATGCAAGTCACAAACTAAAATGGTCGCGTCCGTCGCAACTTTCATCGCACGCAATAACGTCCCCACTTGTTCGTCGTTCAAATGATGCATGAACAGCGAACTGGTGACGACATCAAAACCGCCAGGCAAAGGATGAGCGAGACAATCCGCATGAACCGATTGCACGTCCACGCCCGCCTGGGCGGCTCGTTGCTGTTGCGTATCAACTGCAACCTCGCTGACGTCGAGCAGCGTGATTTCCATCGCGATACCATCTCGACGGGCGCGTCGGGCCCAATAAATCGGAACGTCTCCCGCCCCGCTGGCTACATCTAGAATTCGCAGTGGTCGCTGAGCGTTCACATCGACACGTCGGCGCAAATGTCGATACATCAATGCGGCGACCCCCGTGAAGCGGTTCAGCCGCGACAATCCCTTTAACGCCAATTCGTGTTGGTCCCGAGGTAAGTGAGGATCATCCATCAATTCGTGCTGGAGATTCCGATGCAACATATAACATCCTTTGAGAAGCGAATATTGGCGCAACAGGTTGAGCAAACTTTGGGCCAAGCTTGGTCATCCGCCACCTCTGCGATTATCGAGGATCGAATTCTACGACGCAATGAAATTGTCAGAAAATCAGATTCAGCGGTCCTAATCCCTTGCCCAGCTTGGGCGCCGTACGAATCGCCTCGACAATAAATCGTTTCGCGTGCTCGACCGCGTCAAGCAAGGGTTTGTTTCTGGCAAGATTTGCCGTGATCGCTGCCGATAGTACACATCCGCTTCCATGCGTGTTTTCGGTGTGGATTCGCTCGCCTCCGATCCGATGCAAACGACTGTCCGCGTACAGCAGATCGACCGATTCGGTTCCGATTTCTCCTCCTTTGACCAGCACGTTTTCCGCCCCCATCGCATGGATAATTTTGGCGGCCGCTTCCATCGACTCCCAATCATCCACCTCGGTATTTGTCAACCGAGCCGCCTCCATCCGGTTCGGCGTCACCAAAAACGCATGCGGCAACAGAAGTCGCCCGAGCGCATCCACCGCAGCGTCGTCCAATAGCGGCACGCGGTGTTTACTGATCATGACCGGATCCACCACCAAAGGAAAACGAAATGACGCGGCACGCTCAGCGATCGCTTCGATCATCGCGGCGTTACCGAGGGCGCCCGTCTTGGCGGCCGTTGGCGGAATGTCGTCAAGCACGGCGTCCAACTGAGCCAGCACAAAATCGGGCCCGATCATTTCGATGGCGTCAACGGTTTGCGTGTTTTGAACCGTCAACAAGGTCACCACACTGGTTCCGTAGACACAATTGGCGTGAAATGTCTTCAAATCCGCTTGCAAGCCCGCTCCGCCCGAAGGGTCCGAACCGGCGATCGTCAAGGCAACATGCATCGTAGGGTCCCTCGAAGTCAAGAGTCAATTAATACCATTATGTTAGAATAGAGGCGTGTCGAGTGTTGGATAAGTCGACGATCTTTTTGGACGGCAAAAGCGAAAACGGTGGGCTGGATTGCCGCAGGTGGCATTTGATCCCCGTCCGCTTACACCCCCGCAGTTCACTCGGTCAACTAGTGGGCTTTCGGCCAGTTAGCGGCTTAGACGGTAGCAGATTGCCCGCTTCGTTTCGCCGCCACGCATCCACTGTGACAAATAAAGACACGCACCATGATCAGTCTGTTTGATTTGCTGAAAATTGGGATCGGCCCAAGCAGTTCCCACACCGTGGGCCCGATGATTGCAACGCAGCGTTTTGTCAAAGCGTTAGAACAGTCTGGTGCGGCAGAATCCGTGGTCCGTATTGCCATTGATCTTTACGGGTCGTTGGCATTGACGGGAAAAGGGCATCGCACCGACCGGGCGGCTGTGCTTGGATTGTGCGGCGAACATCCTCGCACCGTTGATCCCGAATCGATCGACCCGCGATTTGCTAAAATCCAATCCGATCGTGTCCTGCACTGGCTCGGAAAACACTCAATCGATTTCGATATCGAGCGAGATCTACGGTTTCATCGCGACACGTTTCTCCCCGAGCATCCCAATGGGATTCGTTGCACCGCGATAACGGGATCGGGTGCAACATTATTGCAAAAAACGTATCTGTCGGTCGGCGGCGGATTTGTAGTCGAGGATGATGAAATCGCCGAAGCCGCCAACCCGCTCAGCCGGGATCATACTGCTCCCTTCCCGTTTCACAGCGCCGCTGAGTTGCTGCGTCAATGCGACGAAAACAAGCTGACAATCAGCGAACTGGTGCAACACAACGAGCTGACGTTCCGCGGTGCCGAAGAAATCGAACATGAATTGAATCAGATCTGGGAAGCGATGAACCACAGCATCGAAATGGGATGTCGACACGAAGGTATCTTGCCAGGCGGATTGAACATTCAGCGCCGAGCCCCTGGGATCTACAAAAAATTGTCGGGCATTTCGCCGGTCGAGGGTACGCTGTCGCTACCCCACGGCAGCATCGATCCGCTCGCCCATATCGACTGGGTGACTCTATTCGCATTGGCGGTGAACGAAGAAAACGCCGCCGGAGGCCGTGTCGTCACGGCGCCCACGAACGGCGCGGCCGGAGTGATTCCGGCGGTATTGGCCTTTTTCGCTCGCTTCGATCCCAGCGTCGATCGGCAAGCGATCCACACCTTCTTGAGAACGGCAGCGGCGATCGGCATGCTCTATAAACGCAATGCTTCGTTGTCAGCGGCGGAAATGGGATGCCAGGGCGAAGTGGGAGTTGCCTGTTCGATGGCTGCTGGGGGACTCGCCGCGGTGATGGGCGGGACTCCGGCTCAGATCGAAAACGCCGCTGAAATTGGCATGGAACACAATCTCGGGCTGACCTGCGATCCCGTCGCGGGGTTGGTGCAGGTGCCCTGTATTGAACGCAACGCGATGGGGGCGGTCAAAGCGATCAACGCCGCTCGTCTCGCCGTGCTGTACGGTAACGGTGAACACTGTGTTTCGCTGGACAAAGTGATCGAGACGATGCGGCAAACCGGCGTCGATAT
Organism: Novipirellula sp.; assembly: GCF_041583735.1. Lineage (NCBI taxonomy): Bacteria > Pseudomonadati > Planctomycetota > Planctomycetia > Pirellulales > Pirellulaceae > Novipirellula > Novipirellula sp. Next base: position 26,051 of record NZ_JBFHFD010000015.1, on the reverse strand, counting down.
GCAATCGAAGTACAAAGAGACAAGCCTCGGTGGTTTGGCGGTCAACGTCATCAATTGCTAAATAAAAGTCGGCAAAAGTCTTTTGAAAGCGTGTCCGCATCGCGTCCCTTGAGCCGGGAACTGGGGGGATATGGCTTCCGACGATTTTCTTGGCGTCGCAACAAAACAGTCAATCGGTTAGAAACAGCCGCTGATTTGTTTTTTGTTTTCGGCTAGGAAGGCACTCAAATGTCCCCGCTTGTCATTCTGCTTTGTATTATTGCCGCCGGTCTGTTGATTGGCCGATTGTCGATTCTAGGGATTTCGTTTGGAACCTCGGCGATTCTGTTCGTCGCTCTACTCGTTGGCCACTTTGGCTGGACGATCCCCGATGGCTTCGGGACGCTGGGTTTAGCGCTTTTTGTCTATTGTGTCGGGATCTCTGCGGGGCCCACGTTTTTTCGCGGGTTGGCATCGCGAGGCAAGGTGATGGCGTGTCTCGGTGCTGTCATCGTCGTCACTGGCGCCGTGGTAACATGGTGCTGTGCCAAGCTTTTGGACCTCCCTGCGGATCTGGCAGGCGGATTGATGGCCGGATCGATGACCAGCACGCCGGCGCTCGGAGCGATCAGCGAATCGGTCGAGGATCCTGCCGCGGTCGCGGTCGGATTTGGGGTCGCTTATCCGATCGGAATTATTAGCGTTGTTTTATTTGTGCAGCTCGCATTCAAATGGGCCTCGCCCGAATCCATCGCTCCCACGCCCTCCAGTAGCGATTCCGATGCGCTGCAAGATTCGTCAATTCAGCGCCGCATGGTTGAGATCGTGAATCCAGGAATCGTGGGAAAACGGCCAAGTCAAGTGGAAGTGCTATCGGATTCTCGCTGCCAAATTTCGCGGGTCTTGGTCCAATCGAGATGGACACCGACGCCACCGGACTATGCATTCGCCATCGGAGATCGCGTGATGCTGCTCGGCGAGTACAGCGAGATTGCTCGTGTTGCCGAGACACTTGGGGTGCTGCATGAAGAGGAAAAAGCAATTCTGGATGCGGATCATGAACGCAAAACCGTGGTGGTCACGTCGCCTGAGATCTACGGACATACGCTCAAGGCCTTGAAACTCCGCTCACGCTACGGGGTCACGGTCGCAAGAATCCGTCGCTATGAAATCGAGTTTGTCCCCTCCTCGCAAACTCAAATCTTGTTCGGCGATCGTCTCACGTTGGTGGGCGAGTCTTCCAACCTTGCCAATATCGAGCCCATCGTCGGTCATCGACCGCGGACGTTGAACGAAACCGACTTGCTATCGGTCGTGATTGGAATCGCGATTGGAATTTTTGTCGGGCATGCCGAATTAGATTTCGAAGGACTGACGATTTCACTTGGAATCGCCGGAGGCCCATTGATGGTCGGACTGTTGCTAGGACATTTTCGCAAGGTTGGACCGATCCGAGGCTCCTTTCCTCCTGCGGCAATGATGTTAATGACCGAAAGCGGGTTGGCATTGTTTTTGGCGGATGCCGGAATCAAAGCAGGGAAAAATGTGGGCCCCGTTCTGGCGGAACATGGATTGGTGCTCTGTTTCGCGGCGCTGGCGATTGTTAGTTTCCCGTTACTGATCGGCTACTGCATGGCACGATTCGTGTTTGGGTTATCGCTGCTGCAGAATCTCGGCGCCACATGCGGCGGAATGACCTCGACCCCAGGACTTGCGGTTTTAACCGGGGCGACCGAATCAAGCCAACCGGTGACCAGTTACGTCGCGGCGTATCCCGTTGCCTTGGTCATGATCACAATTCTTGGCCCGTTGTTGGTCGAGATCTTGAACTGGATATAAGCCAAGCCGGACACGCCTGGGGTGCCGCGATGATGTGGCCTCAACGCTTGCCGCTTTTTCCAGCTCGACAATCTCCGCTGCAACCGCGATCGCGAGGACATCGGCGCATAAAAAAACACCGAGAGTTTTAAGGCTCTCAGTGCTTATGCTAGATATCGATCAGATTGATCAATCAGTCTTCGATCAGTTGTACGTTTTCAGCACGAGGGCCTTTCGGTCCGCTGCCCACGTTGTACGAAACGAGTTGACCTTCACGTAGGTCGTCATAGTTAACACCTTCCAGTGCCGAACTATGAAAGAACATGTCGCTACCCGAGTCGGTTTCAATGAAACCAAATCCCTTGTCGGTAACTCGCTTGATTTTGCCTTCTGCCATCTCTTCTCTTCCAATACTCTCAAAACAATTGTGCCGTTTTCAATCGCAAGAAACGTTCTTGCGAATCGAACTGCACCGAGGTCTACGTTAACGACTCCGTCCTCGTAGGTAATAAACCATCCTTAGGCGGGGTCGATTATATCAAATCAAATCGTGTGTTGTTGAACTTTAAACGTCGTTATCCAAATCTTCTTCGGATTCTTCGTCGATTGCAACGACCGGAACAACTCCGTTCTCCTGATCAAGCTTGCGCTGTGCACGTCGGTTCAGTTTTTCCTGAGCCTTGTACTTCTTTTCCATCTCGCGTTGTCGCTTGGCGAAGGTATTTTGGTTTTTTGCGATAGTCTCTCTCCAAAAAGGGATCGTTCTGTCGTGCTGCTTTAACCCCGTGGATTAAAGCAAATTGCTTCATTTTTCCTGGTTTACACCGCCGCGAAGCGGACATTTGTGCCAAACCTAGTTAATTTGCTTTGCGCGTTGTTTGCGTCTTGGGCGACGACTTCCTTGGCTGCCCGCCGCGGCGTCATGCGAACTGCCGCGATTGGCTCGACCGCCACCACGGTACGGTGCACGACGTGCCCCGCCGCCCTGTTTTGGTTTGGCGGCATTTGGATCGCGGGGTTGCTGAGGCGGTTGATTCGGAGCCAGCGGTAGTTTCATACCGATAAATTTCTCGATTTCCCGCAGCTCGCCTCGCTCGGCATCACTACAAAACGAAATCGCGACCCCTTCGGCACCCGCTCGCCCGGTTCGCCCGATGCGGTGCACATAACTTTCGGGTTCGTTGGGGATGTCGTGATTGACCACATGTGTGACGCCATCAATGTCGATGCCCCGAGCCGCAACATCCGTAGCCACGAGGACTTGGACCTTATTGCGACGGAACGCTTCGAGTGCACGTTGGCGAGCACTTTGCGATTTGTTGCCGTGAATGGCGACCGCTTTAAATCCGTTGCGATCCAATTTTTCAGCTAAAACGTTTGCGCCACGCTTGGTGCGGGTAAAGACAATCGCCCGATTGGCTTTCTCGTCGACCAAAATCTTTTCCAACAACTTTAACTTTCCGCCCTTTTCGACGAAGTAAAGCTGCTGCGCAATTCGCTCAACGCTGGTCGATTTCGGGGTCACATTCACGGTCACCGGATCACGCAGCAAACTTTGCGAAAGGTCCGTGATTTTTGGTGGCATCGTCGCCGAGAAAAACAGCGATTGGCGACGCTGCGGCAATTCGCTGATGATGCGGCGAAGTGCAGGCAAAAAGCCCATATCGAGCATGCGGTCGGCTTCGTCGAGCACGAACATTTCAAGCTGGCGAAGGTCAATGTGGCCTTGGTCCATCAAGTCAATCAAGCGGCCCGGAGTGGCTACCAAAATATGGGCTCCCCGATTCAGGGCGCGGACTTGGTTGCCTTGGCTAACGCCACCGTAAACCAGCACTTGGCGCAAACGGAGATGCTTGCCGTAGGTGGCAAAGCTTTCGCCAATTTGAATAGCAAGTTCACGCGTCGGAGCGAGGACGAGGACCAACGGTCGGTTGGGAGCCGCTTTGCGATGCTCGCCACCGATCTGATTTAAAATCGGCAAGGCAAAGGCTGCGGTTTTTCCGGTTCCCGTTTGAGCACATCCCAGGACATCGCGTCCTTCGAGTGCCGCAGGAATGGTTTGAGCTTGGATGGGGGTTGGCGTGGTGTACTTCTCGTCGGAAATTGCACGTTTCAGGGGAGCAATCAAATCGAGTTCGTCAAATGTCTTCAAAAAAGTTTTCCTAGGAAGATTGTTTTGGGGATCCATCGACGCCTCACTGCCTACCCACACATTGCGGAACAGGCTCGACCCACGCTTGGCATTCAATGCAACCGCGTCAGTCTAAAATGGGGGGATGGAGTAATCGTTGTGTTAGAATCCGCAAGCCCTGCATCCGCTTTTCCGATAGGAACGCGAGCGCACCGACAATTGGAATCGTTTAACCGTCCGTAAGGACGATAACTCTGGACAAACAAGAAAGTCACAGAATCCGGAGCGTCGAATCGTCGACGCCGGCAGCTTTCCAGAGCGGTTAACACAACCGATAGTTGGCAGCAATATTGTGCGGCGAATGTGCCGGCACCCATTTTACGGGGTAGCAAGAGGGTCCAACTCTGCAATCAGAAATCCCGTTTGGCCGAAAAACGCTTCCGTTTCAAGTGAGACTCCCGGAATAAAAAACCCCGCTCTCACTCGAAAAATCCGCGTTACTCGCTTATTTTCGACCATCATCCCCAGAAAATCAGTACGAAATGCTGGGGCTTCTCTGCGAAGTGTACTCACCTAGCACAGTTAAGCCAAGTGACAATCCAAAGATTCTCGGTGCATAATAGATGCACGCAAAGGGATCCTAGGGCTTATGACACTATTTTATTACGACTATCTGTTCCAAGAACACGAGACCGGCGAGCATCCCGAGAATCCGGGACGGTTGGCTGCGGTGATGCGGCGACTGAACTTTCTCGGGCTCGATGCCCTTTGCCACCGCCCGGCGTGGGAACCCGCGTCGATGGAACAGCTGAGGCTTGTCCATACCGCCGACCATATTCAAGCGGTTCGCAGCCTATCCGAACGCGGGGGGGGAGCGGTCGATGAAGACACGGTCGTCAGCCGGCGGTCCTATGATGCCGCGACGCTTGGCGCCGGTGCCGTCGCCGACGCCGTGCAGCGTGTGGTCGCCGGCGAAGACAAGACCGCGTTCTGCCTGATCCGTCCGCCCGGCCACCATGCCACCGCCGATCAAGCGATGGGATTCTGTTTGTTTAACAACATCGCGATCGGTGCGCGAATCGCCACCCAAACGATGGGGCTCGAACATGTCATGATCGTCGACTTTGACGTTCACCACGGCAACGGCACCCAAGATATCTTTTATGCCGACCCGCGTGTCAGCTTTGTTTCGATGCACCGATCTCCGCTTTATCCTTACAGCGGAAGGGAAGACGAAACAGGTATCGGGGAAGCGTCAGGCATGACGGTCAATCTGCCGATCACGTTTGGCACCTCTGCTGAAGTTCAACGCCAAAGGTTTCGCGATGCCATGATGAGTCTCGCCGAAAAAAACGCACCCCAATTGCTGTTGGTCAGCGCAGGTTTTGACAGCCATCGACTCGACCCAATCGGATCGCTCGGTTTGTCGAGCGAAGACTTTACCCTGATCACCCAAGACATTGTTTCGGTTGCTAAACAATACACCGGCGGACGAATCGTCAGCGTTCTCGAAGGAGGCTACAACCCGCACGCGTTAGCCGAAAGCGTCAGCAATCACCTCGAAACATTGCTCGAAGAGAGCTAGGTATTGCAGTCGCGGCACGCCAAACCGGTTACAGATCTTTCTTGGCGACCACGACGTCTGCGGCGATCATGCGATTAAGAATAAAGCCTCGCTTGGAAAACATCTCCAGCATACGACGGTTTTGAGGAGCGATCTCGGCGACGATTCGCTTCCATTTCATTTGTTGGCTGATCTGCAAACAGTAATCCATTAATGCGGCGCCAAGTCCGTGCCCCTGCCACGCATCACCCACCAAAATTGCAAATTCAGCTTCGTGATGATCGGCATCGGCCACCAACCGTCCCACCCCGGCTAGCATTTTGCGTCCGTCTTGCTCAATCTCGGCGACAATCGCAATTTCGCGATCGTAATCATTAAAGCAATAGCGTGACGCCAATTCATGCGTTGCCGAGCGAAACATGTAGCGAAAACGCATCTGGATCGACTCGGCCGAACAACGGGCGATCAATTCGCACCACATCGGTTCATCTTCGGGCTGAATCGCTCGCATCAACACCTCCGTGCCATCAACAAGCTGCAGGGGACGCGTGAATTGAGTCGGGTAGGGGCAAATTGCGAGATGCGAATAGGGAGCGGGAGGATGCAAGACGGCTTCTCGCTGAAATGCAATTCTCGCATCCAACGCAAGCACTTCGTCGGGCGTTGCCAACAATGGATTGATATCCATTTCCATGATCTCAGGGGCATCGGCAACTAAATAGCTAATCCGCATCAAGACCTCGATCAAGCGGTCCAGATCGACGGGAGCTTGACCGCGATAGGCCCCCAGCAACGGCCAAGCACGTAGCGACTCGAGCATCCTCCGCGCCAATCGTTCGCTTAGCGGCGGTAATTCAAAGGTGCGGTCCCACAACAATTCGGTCGCGGTTCCTCCTAACCCTACCATTAACACGCTGCCAAACACCGGACCTCGCTTGGCCCCGACAAAAAGCTCTCGTCCCCACGGGGCAACCATCATTCGCTGAACCGTGACTCCATCGATTCTCGCATCGGGACGCTTTTGCTTGGCTTGCAACATGATCTGGTCATACGCCTTGGCTGCGGCATTGCGATCAATCAAGTTGAGAGCCACTCCGCCGACATCGGTTTTATGCACAATCGATGGAGAGTGAATTTTCATCACTACCGGATATCCGATCTGATCAGCGATCTGAAGTGCCGCTGCCTGATCCGCCGCAGGTAACGATTGACAGACCGGGATTCCATAGGCATCGAGTAGCGATTTGGAATCCAGTTCGGACAGCGTTTCATAGTCATTCGAATCGCGGTCACTGGCCGCAACGCGTTGACGAAAAATCGTATGCAACTGATCTCGATCGACCTGAAATTCGATTGGCACCGAACGAGGGGTCTCGTACAACATGCTTCGATTGCGAGCGTACTGGACCAAATACATGAACGAGGCAACCGCTTTTTCGGGTGTCGCGTAGGAGGGCACTCCGGCTTGGCTGAACCGCTCGATTCCCGCTTGCACCCGGACTCCGCCCATCCAAGACGTGAGCACCGGTTTTCGTGACCGATTCGCCGCTTCGATCACGGCGTCTGCGGTTTCCAGCGGCTGTGTCCAGATCTGCGGCGACAACACGACCAACACGCCGTCGACGTTTTTGTCGGCCAGCGCGATCGCCACGGCGTCGCCGAAACGTGATGCGTCGGCATCACTGAGAACATCGATTGGATTTCCGTGCGACCACGCCGCAGGAAGCAAACCATCAAGTTTCTCGAGACTCGCCTCGCTCAATTCCGCCAGCGTACCGTTGCGTTGTAGTAGCGCGTCGGTTGCCATCACGCCGGGGCCCCCCGCGTTGGTGACAATCGCAAGCCGGGGACCTGCGGGAGCTTCTTGGCCAGCCAACAACTCGGCACAGTCAAACAGATCCGCAAGCTCGCTGACACGGACAGCCCCGGCGCGTGTCAACGCAGCTTCGTATGCATTATCTAGTCCGATCATTGCACCGGTGTGCGTTGCAGCTGCTTTTTCCGACGCCCCAAAACGCCCTGCCTTGTAAACAATGATCGGTTTGCTACGAGTAAATGCGCGAGCCGCAGACATGAATTGGCGAGCGTGTGGAATCGATTCCACATACAAGATGATCGAATCGGTCCAGCGGTCTTGGGCGAAATAGTCGATCAGGTCGGCGACACCGACATCGAGCATATTGCCGATCGAGACGAAATGGGAAAACCCAATCCCCTCGCGGGCCGCCCAATCCAAAACCGAAGCACAGAGGGCGCCCGATTGAGAAATGAACGCAACCCGTCCCCGCGTGGCAACGTCCGCCGCAAAGCTAGCGTTCAGTTGATGGTAGGGCGACATCAGCCCGAGCGAATTAGGACCGATGATTCGCAACCCCTCAAAACGTTTGGCGGTTTTGCGGATCTCCGCTTCGATCTGCTCGCCCTGGCTGCCCACTTCGCGGAAACCGGCCGACAGGATCACCACGGCTAGCACCCCCGCCTCGCCACATTGCCGCACCACGTTGGGCACGCTGGCTGCAGGAGTACAGATGATGGCGAGATCGATCGGGGAACCACTGACGTCAATCTCAGCCAGTGATGGATAACAACGATATCCCTCTAGCTCGCTGTAATGTGCATTGACGGGATAGATGTCCCCAGCAAATCCTCCGGCGACCAAATTCCGCAACGCTCGCTGCCCAACACTTTCCTCGCGGTTGCTGGCGCCGATGACGGCAACCTTTTTGGGCTTGAAGATTTTCGCGAGATTACGCGTCGGCATCTGAAAGGCTCCTTGCCGTGGGGAAGCAGCGAACCAGCAGCAGGACCAGCAGGACCTACGACAACGTCACCGCGTCCGCTCAATGAGACTCGGTTTAGTGTAGCAAACAAGCCAGGTTCCCGCAGCCAACGCAGCCCCATGGCGGCAACCCTATGACGCCACCCCCAACGAAAAACAGCGTGCGGCTCATTGCGAGCCGCACGCTGATGTGCATTCAATTAGATGACGGATCGGTGATCACCATGGGGTGGTCACCTCTGTCGAGGGCAGGGAGCTTAGCGACGTCCGCCGCCGCCACCACCACTGCGTCCACGACCGCCGCCTCCTCCGCCGCCGCTTCCGCCACGACGTCGACGTGGGCGATCTTCATCGCTGCCGCCACGGTCTTCACCGCCACGCTCTTCGTCATCGCCTTCGACTGCGGATGCCAATTCATCTTCTTCGCCAAGTTCTTCCAACGCACGGCGTCGGCTCAGCTTCACGCGATCGTGCTCATCGACATCGATGACCAACACCTTCATCGGATCGCCAACGGCAACGACCTTGTCGATGCTGCTGATGTAACCGGTGCTGATTTCGCTGATGTGACACAGTCCGTCACGCCCTGGCAGGATTTCGACGAATGCACCAAAGTCCTTGATGCTGCTGACAACGCCGTCATAGATCTTGCCGATCTGGACGGTTGCCGTGCAAGCTTCGACTTGACGCATCGCTTCGGCAGCCGACTCTTTGTTCGAACTTGCGACCAAAACGGTTCCGTCGTCGTCCACTTCGATCACACATCCAGTGGTTTCTTGGATGCCGCGGATGTTCTTTCCGCCAGGACCGATCAGAGCACCGATCTTGTCCGGAGCGATCTTGGTGCGAAGCAAACGAGGTGCGGTGGACGAGATCTCGCGTCGAGGACGTTGGATCGTGGTCAACATCTTGCGAAGGATCTCGATACGAGCTTCGCGAGATTGCTTCAACGTTGCACGAATCACGTCATCGCCGATGCCCGTGACCTTCAAGTCAAGCTGGATGCCGGTGATCCCGTTCTGAGTCCCCGCAATCTTGAAGTCCATGTCGCCGAAGTGATCTTCGGTACCGAGGATGTCGGTCAACAAGACCCAATTGTCAGGCGAGCTTTGCACCAAGCCGATCGAAATACCCGCAACAGGGTTGCTGATCGGAACGCCTGCAGCCATCAAGCCAAGGGTCGCTCCACAAACCGAAGCCATCGAGCTACTTCCGTTGGACTCCAAAATGTCGCTGATGACACGGATCGTGTAGGGGAAGTCTTCGGCGGCTGGCAGGACTGGGGCAACGCTTCGTTCTGCCAAACAGCCGTGACCGATTTCGCGACGTCCAGGGCCACGAATTGGGCGACATTCGCCAACCGAGAACGATGGGAAGTTATAGTCCAGCATGAATTTCTTGCTGTACTCTTCTTGCAAACCATCCACACGTTGCTCGTCACGCGCAGTTCCCAGCGTGATCGTGATCAACGCCTGAGTCTCGCCACGTTGGAACAATGCCGAACCGTGAACGCGAGGCAACAAGTCGGTTTCACAGTAGATTTGACGCAAGCTATTGTTGTCACGTCCGTCGGGGCGAGTGCCGGCGAGGATCAAATCGCGAACGACCTTTTCTTCCAAGTCGTGCCAAACCGATTTGAAGCGGTTAACGCAGATGGCGCCGTCGGCCTTAGGATCAGGAATCACTTCGCCCATCGCGCGGTCACGCAGATTGCGAACCGCTTCGGCGCGATCTTGCTTGCCCGAAGTTTGTTGGGCGGCACGGAAATCGTCGTAGTAGGCGTCGTTCAGACGTTGGAACAATCCATCGTCTTCGGCCGCAACGTACTCTTTCTTCTTAGGATTGACCTTCTTGTAAAGTTCGTCTTGCAGTTCGATAATTTCACGAATCACATCATGGGCAAAATTAATTGCTTCCATCATGTCGTCTTCGGCCATTTCATTGGCGAAGCCTTCAATCATCGCAACCTTGTCACGCGAACCGCTGACAATCATGTCGAGTTCGCTCGACTCGAGGTCTTCGAAGGTTGGGAAGGCAACTAGTTTGCCGTCCACTTTACCAACGCGGACCGAAGCCACAGGACCTTGGAAAGGCAGTTCGCTGATGTGCAGTGCAACACCGGCACCGTTCATCGCCAACACGTCGCCGTCGTTTTGCATGTCGCTGGCGACAACAAACGCCTGCACTTGAACTTCGTCTTTGTAGCCCGCAGGCCAAAGAGGACGGATCGGGCGATCCATCAAACGAGCACTGAGGGTTTCTTTGGTGCTCGGACGGCCTTCTCGCTTCAGAAAACCACCAGGAAATTTACCAGCCGCGGCCAAACGCTCGCGGTAATCACACATCAGGGGAAAGAAATCGAGACCAGGACGCGGATCGCTCGATGCCGCAGCAACGAGGACCGAAGTCTCACCATACTGAACCATCACACTTCCGGCAGCCTGCTTCGCTAATTGGCCGGTCTCGAACGACAACACGCTGTGTCCGATTTTCTTTTCAACTCTAATTTTATTCACAGTCACTTTGGAAACCTTCCTTCCACCTACATTCAATTACAACAACAAGAGATCGCTCGAACCGCGCTTGCGGATCCCATCAACGGGACCCCCTCAAATAGGGAGCGGAGCAATTCAAACAAAGGGGTGCGGCTTGCCGGGTTAGAAAGAGAGGGGGTGAGGGCAGGCAGTCTAGCCGTTGGCCCAGGCGAACCCCCATCTCGGTCAGCGCACGGCGCTACCGCCGTCTACCGCACGGAGCGCGAAAAAGAGAGAAAAGAATCTCGGCTCGCCACCAGAGGGCGAGCGGAGTTGTTTGCCAACCATCGCACCAATGCGGCGTCTTTGTGGGCTATTTACGGATGCCCAACTTACCGATGATATCGAGGTACCGCTGCGGGTCCTCGCCTCGCACGTAATCCAGCAGACGCCGACGGCGACTCACCAAACCCAACAATCCACGCCGTGAAGCGTAATCTTTGCGATGGGTTCGCATGTGTTCCGTCAAACCATTAATACGCTCGGTTAGGATCGCAATTTGAACTTCCGGCGAGCCAGTGTCATCGTTGGCTTTTCCGTGTTCCTTAATGACTTCGGACTTACGTTCTTTCGAAATCGTCATTCGTATTACTTTTCGCTTCGTTTCAGTACGTTTGTTTTGTACAGTCTTTTCTTACAGACTTCGACAATTTACCAGCAGTTTCTACAAGCGGGGTAGTTTAGCGGTCCGCGCCAAACACGCAACGCCAAATTGCCCCCTGGCCAAGAAAAGAAACCACCGATTTCTCATTTTGCGGCCTACAGTACCACTGCGGATTAGTGGGCTCCTTCCAGCCACAGACCCCTTCGCCCCCCCTTTGCCCCGGAAAAAGGCTGACGTCCGGACAAAAGGCTCGAAAAATTTCGGGCAGATCAGGCTGCAGCTCACATCACCTCGATGCAAATAACCAATCTGCCGACGATTCCGCCAACTCGTGCTTGCTAGCTAACCAAGCAAACCCTGCATCCCCTGACGTCCCTCTGCCATTGAAGACGGCCGATTTAGTTATCCGCCTTGCTACTCAGCGGGTCGTCTCGATACTCAGCGGGCCGACTTGGAGGGAACGGGCGGAATGGGTGCGTCCACGTTTCCGGCATCGTTTTCCGACTGACGTACGCCCACCGGCATGGTCTCCACAGACCCCACCCCACTCATCTTGGGGGCGTCGTCTTGAGCCGGCGAACCTTTGCCGTAGAACCGCCAATGTTTCTCTAAAATCAATCGCGCTCCGCGGCGGAACGAAATGAACGACCATGTCCAGCTGAGGATCACGAACAAGCGATTTCGGAACCCGGTCAAGAAATAAATGTGGACCACCAACCACGCCAACCATGCCGGGAAGCCGGTCAAGCGATACTTGCCAACTTCGGCAATCGCCCGGCTACGGCCGATCGTGGCCATCTGGCCTTTATCGACATAATGAAACTCAGGCCTCGGTTTTTGATCCAATTCACAGCGAATGACCTTGGCAAAGTGACGTCCTTGCTGCATTGCCACCGGCGCGATGCCAGGCAAAGGACGCTCGTTGTCGCCTGTAAAACTACACAAATCGCCTGCCACAAAGACTTCGGGGTGCTGGGCAATCGAAAGGTCTTTTTGTACTTGGATGCGTCCTTGGCGGTCCCGCTGGAATCCGTCTTGGTTGCCGATTTCGGACGCTTGCACCCCCGCAGCCCATAACACGGTAGCGGCGTTAATTCGGTCCCCCGACACATCCACTCCGTTTTCATCGATCCGCGTCACTCGACTGTCCGTCCAAGTTTGGACACCTAGCGATTCCAGATCACGCATCGCTCGGCTGGCCAGTGTTTCCGAGAACATCGGCAAAATCCGCGGTCCTGCTTCGATCAAGATGATGCGTGCGAGTTTGGAATCGACGTTGCGGAAATCGCGAGCCAATGTGAAACGGCTCATCTCGCCGATCGCTCCGGCCAACTCGACGCCCGTCGGCCCAGCCCCGACGACGACAAACGTCAACTGTTTGCGACGCTCGTCCAAATCTTTCGTCAATTCCGCCTTTTCAAATGCTTCCAAAACGCGGCGGCGAATCTCCGTAGCCTGCTCGAGCGTCTTGAGTCCTGGGGCATTCGCTTCCCACTCGTTGTGCCCGAAATAGCTGTGCTGCGCCCCACAGGCGACCAGCAGGTAATCGTAGCTGACCTTGCCAAACGTCGCAGTCACGGTCCGCTCGTCCAATTGGATCGCGTCGACTCGGCCACACAACACGCGAACATTCGTTTCTTTCGACAAAATGCTCCGCAGGGGGGCGGCGATATCCGCAGGACTCAACCCCGCCATCGCCACCTGATACAGCAGCGGCTGAAACAAATGATGGTTACGACGGTCAATCAACGTGACCGAGACGCGATTTTCTCGGCCTAATGCCTTGGCCGCATTCAAACCGGCGAATCCACCTCCGATAATCACCACATGTTTCAACGATTCATTCATCCCATTTTCCAACGTTTATTTGCAGATCTCGACACCTCCATAATACGAACGACGAAGGCGACGGCGAGGGGAGATTCCCAGTGCGGTGCACGGCTGCCCCACGCACCGCCCCGTCCGGCGTGACTAATGGGAGATCGTCGGCCGTTGGCAGGGAGGATGAGACGCAACAATCCGATTCCTTCCTCTCGTCGCGATTACTTGTCGGCACGATCGTCCACCCCATGACGCGGAATGTCGATTCGGAACCCAGTTTACGCGTGGGCGTGACTGCCCAGTTTACGCGTGGGCGTGACTGAACGAGGGCGGATCGCTGGCGGGGAAGCTCTCGTCGGACGCCTCGTCGATCATCTCTTCCTCGTGGGCGTGCACCGCTGCAGCGTGAGTCGGCTCCGCGGCCGCGTGAGTCGGCAGCGTGCCTGCGTCCGTCGGCACCTCATCGCCTCGCTGCTGCTGCCACTGCACTGCGATCTCGGCCGCCTCGGCCGTTCTTCGCAGCAGGCCAGGATAGCGATCGGGCGGGTCTTGGTTGGCAAACGTCTCCGCTTGGCGGGCAAATTTCTCCGCATCCTCCTCCGACACCGCGATCGCTCTCGCACATCGTCTGAGGTCCTCACAGAGTATCTGCCACTGGGATTTCACAAATGGATCATTCATCATTGCACCTTCGGGTTGCTTTTCGTGTCAAAAAGTCGACCATCGAAGTCGTTCCCACTGAAACAGTGCAAGTTTGATGCCGCTATCGCTACGTTCCGCCCGACAACGACAACGACAACTTACAAACTTACGCAAACCGATTTGGTTTGCAGATAGTTCTCCAACACCGCATGCCCCATCTCGCGGCCCCAACCCGACTGCTTGTAACCGCCAAACGGCAACGCTGCATCAAACACACTGTAGCAATTAATCCACACCGAACCGGCTTTGACCGCTTTGGCAAACCGATGTGCCTTGGAAATGTCACGCGTCCAAATGCCTGCCGCCAATCCATACGCGGTGTTATTGGCTTGACCGACGAGTTCGGCCTCATCGCTAAACGGCATTGCCGCAACGACGGGTCCAAAAATCTCTTCACGCACCACCGACATCTCATCCGATGCGTTTTTCAGCACCGTGGGCTGAACAAAATAACCGGGACGATCCAGTGCCGCACCGCCTGCGGAGGCTTCGGCCCCTTCGGCCACACCGGCTTTCAAAAAGCCCGTCACACGATCGAATTGTTCTCGCGATACAAGCGGGCCCATTTGAGTCGATGCGTCAAAGCCGCTGCCGACTTTCAAGTTCTTTGCAATCTCGCTAACGCCAGCGACCACCTCGTCGTAGACGCCTTTTTGCACAAACAGCCTTGACCCTGCGCTGCAAACCTCGCCTTGGTTAAAGAAAATGGCATCGGCGGCACCGGCGATCGCAGAATCAAGATCAGCATCGTCATAGATCACATTGGGACTTTTGCCACCAAGCTCGAGACTGACGCGTTTCAAATTGCCAGTGGCCGCATTGATGATCAACTTGCCGACTTCGGTGGATCCCGTGAACGCGACCTTGTCGATTTGGTCATGCGATGCGATCGCGGCTCCGGCCGTTTCACCAAAGCCCGTAACGATATTGACGACGCCGTCCGGCACTCCTGCTTCGACGATCAATTCGCCCAATCGCAACGCCGAGAGCGGTGTCTGCTCGGCAGGCTTTAGGATTACAGTGCAACCGGTCGTTAACGCCGGAGCCAATTTCCAGGCGGCCATCAGCAGCGGGAAATTCCAGGGAATGATCTGGCCGACCACTCCGACAGGTTCTCGCAATGTGAACGCATGAAACTCGGCGCCGGGCGCATAGGGCAAGCTGATTGGTATCGTGTTGCCTTCGATCTTGGTGGCCCAGCCTGCCATGTAGCGAAACATGTCGGCCGCCAATGCGACATCCGCTGCCTTGGCCACGGCGAATGGTTTGCCGTTGTCGAGCGTTTCAATCTGCGCCAACTCGTCGGCGTGTTCTTCGATCAGTTCACCGATTTTCCAGATCAAACGCGAACGCTCTGATCCGCCCATTTTGGACCATGGGCCTTGGTCGAACGCCTTTCTCGCAGCGACGACCGCCAGCTCGACATCAGCCGCTTCCCCCTCGGCGGCTTGAGCAACGACCTGATCGGTGGCCGGATCGTAAACGTCGAATGTTTTACCGCTTTTAGCCTCGACCCATTTGCCGCCAATCAACATTTTCTTGGGCGAACTCAGGAACGACTGTAGCGACTCGGGAACGGGTGAGTTTGTTGCGACGGACATCGGACACTCCTTCGAGATTTGGACTGGACAGTAGTCTTAGTTTTGGAGACGCAATTTGATTTTCGGGCACAGTCGTAGCGAAAGTCGCAGAGACTTTTGGCAATTCACGTGCAAGCCGAAACTCTCCGCGAGTTTCGCTACCTAACACGAAGCAGCCCCCATTTACCTGCTTGCGAGATAAAAGCATTCTCTACTTCTATTGAATGCCAAGCATGAACGCCTGACAAGTGTTTTTACATACTCTCACTTCTCGCCGCGGCGCCGGAACTCCGCTATCGCTGCGGTCTAGCCTACGACTCGCCCTTATCCTTCTTCGCCCTTCGCTTGGCTTCTAGCAGACGCTCGGTATAACTCGGCCCCGCCGATTCCGACTTGGGCTCGGCAATCGATTTCGCTTCACTACGCGGGCCGCTGATCGATGACGTATCGACGGGTGTCCCCTCCATTTCTGTCGGCTCGAACCGGACGCTGGCACGCCGCCGCTCAAGCGAATCGCCAAGTGAGTCCTTACTCTTTTGTAGTGCATCAAGCCGCGCGGTCACGCTGGCATCGCGATCTTGTTTTTGCCCTCGCATGCGATCGACCGCACGTCCGATCCAGTCCAAATTGATTGCCACTCGGCGAACGAACACATCACCGAGAAACAGTCCACAGCTTGCCAACACGAACCAAGGCCAGACATCTCGAAAACTTCTGGCCAGTGCCAAACCGCCACGAAAAGCGTTGGTGTCGACCAACGACTCACTGAGCTGATTCTCCAGCGGCGGTGTCACTTCGCCTGGTTTACCGCCACGGGGTGTCAGTGCCGCCAATGATTCCATTAACGCTCGATTGGTTTCTCGCACGCGGAATTCGTCGCTGTAGGGAACTGTCACACCGGTGGTCAGTGGTGACGCTCCCGGTCCTGGAACCACGTTGACAAAATAGCTGCCGGTTTCGTCCGCTGGAAATGATCCGACGTAACGGCCGGGCGCGGTTTGTCGCATTCGCAGCGGCACCGGTTTTAAACTCGGATCGAGCGCCGAGGCGTTCATATCCAAAAAGTTCAGAAACGAATCGTCTTGATCCAAAGCATTCACGACCACTTGGACCTCGCCATCACGGACCTGAGTCGCGATCGAAAATTTCCCTGTGTCCCCCGTCGGCCGCATCAACCAACGGACCAATTGTGCATAAAACTTGTCATAGCCTGGCCACTCAGTCCAATCGGCGGCCCAACGTGCTCCCGCATCGGTGGTCATCACTGCGGTGCGTCCCAGTCCGTACGTCCAGACCGCTAACACCGTGGCGTTTTCGGGTGAATCGGGCTTCGGCGATTGGATCAGGACTTGGGCCAGCGGGCTGTCTTTGGTCTGTGTCAACACAAAGCCATTGATATTCGGCAGCACACGATCGACGCCCTCGAGCATCGCGTGGGGGAAAATGACTTGCGGGTTCGCCCCCCCAGGCGGTTCGTAGACCAACGGCCGTGACACGCGACGAGCTTCTCGCTGAAAGATTCGCGGCAGCGCTTTTCCGCTGGCGGCTTGATAGTACTTGCCCCCGGTGTCTTGCGCGATTTTGCGCAACCGCGCACTCTCGGTCAAACCATGCGACGCGACCGCCACAGTGCTGATCGTGATGTTATTGGTTTTAAACGAGCTGATGGTACCGGGTGACGGGTCGCTTGGGTCGCCATCGCTGATGATGATACAGTGTTTGGTTGAAGCGGGGGTGCGAGTCAAACCGGCCACGGCCATTCGCATCGCGGGATCAAATTGTGGCATATCACCTGGGGTCATCCGTCCGATCGCGGTCAACATCGCCTTACGATTCGGGCCCACTTCGAGCAGTCCGTTGCGACCGCCCCACAGCCACGCGTCCCCCGACATGGTCCAGTGCAAAACGCCAGCGTAATCGGCGGGCCCAAGCTGTTCCACGGCTGCCCGCGCGATCACTTTTTGCCAATGGTTGCCTTCGGCCATCTCGCTGGCGTGCATGATACACGCCAATGCTCCGACAGCTTGAATTTTGGTATTTTTGATTTTGAAATCAACCGGCATCGCTTTTTCCAGCTCGGTGCCCGACCACCCGCCTGCCCCAAACGCCTCGGGACCGCCGATCATCAGCAACCCCGCGCCGAGCTGCTGCGTGTTGCGAACGAGCATGTCGATTTGTTCGTCGGTGAAGGACGAAATCTGTTCGCTGCTATCGCCCGAGGCTCGTGGCACGCCGGCCAAGATCACAGCATCATACGCTTGCAGTTCTGCCAGCGACCCGAATAATTCGTCACTTGGTTGCTGGACGACTTCGATATTCGCATCCCGCAGCGCGTCGACCATCAAATCAAAATCGCCGATATGCGATTTGTCTTCGATCATCAACACCCGCCCTTTGCCACGGACGTAGGTATACGCCGTCGCACTATTGTTTTGGCGAATACCGTCATCGTCGGCCGCGTCGGGAACAAATTCGGCTTCGTAGGTGTAACCCGCCGGTTGCTCGATTTGATGGCGAAGCGGGAAGACATTTTTCCCGTCATCGAGCGTCACCGATTGTTCCAACAGCAACGACTCTTGGCCACCAACACGCTGCTTGACTCGCAATTTCCCTTCGACCGGTTCGCTGCTTCCCGCATCGGAATAATTGCTAACCACGATCCGCGCCTCAAACGGCTGTCCTTTGCGGATGTTATCGGGCAGGTCGATCTTTTCGACCAACACTTCACTTTTGGTATCGATGATCACGGGAACCACATCGATTCCGATACCGGCTTGGGCCGCACGTGCGGCCAACTTGCGAGCTTGCCCGATGTTCTCGTTGCCATCGGTGACAATCACAATGCGTCGTGACGTATCTTCGGGCATCGACGCCTGGGCCAGATTCAGCGCCGATTCTAAATTGGTCGCATCGGTGCGATCACGCAAACTTTCCAGCCGACGCAGCGGAGGAATATCGTCGTCAAATGGCGGGATCTCGATCGATGCATCGCGTCCAAAGACGACAATCCCTGCACGGTCTTCGCGAGTGCCGTCACGATGCCGACGGACGTTGCGGATCACATAATCCAGCATCACTTGGCGTTTGACTCGTGGGATACTTTCGCTTTGGTCCAACAAGTACATCACGGTCACGCGATCGCTGACCCAAACCAATTGCACTCCGGCAAGCGCCAACACGATGCCGGTCCAAACGACGGTGCGAAACAGCAAAGCGAAGCCGCGGCGAAACCGCCCCAACGCTCCGAGCGACCGATATCCGTACCACCACAACAGTGGCAAAAACAGTAGCAACCACAAGTAGCCGGGCTGGTCAAAACCGAGTCGCGTGGGAAGCATCATGAGCAGTTTATCAACCAAAGGTGTGGGATAGGCTTCCAGCCTGTCATCCGTAGCAACGCCATTCCGCCGTCACTCTACACAATTGTTTCCGGATCACGGTAATAAACCGAGGCAAAGAAGACGGAGGCAATGCCCACTATACCAAATCCCAGGATGAAAACCGAGATTGCGATACTTGGCATCCCCAGCACATCGGTCTTGTCGGCCGGTGCCAAACAGACCGCCACCACGCTGATCACATTGTTGACAAAATGGGCCAGCATGGCAGGAAACAGCGACCCGCTTTTCCACGACAAAAACCCCAAATAGACGCCCAGCGGAAAGACGGCAACGATGTGAACAAAGTCCATATGGAAGGCGGCAAATAAAAACGACGAAACCAAAATGCCGGCAAGCGGGCCGAACGATTTAGCCAATCGAGTTTGCACATAACCGCGAAACAAGATTTCTTCGCAGAGCGCCGGAGTCGCTCCGATCAACAGTGCGATTGGAATCAAAAAACCGTTGTTTCCGTGGAACCGAAACGCCTCGCTCATCACTTTCAAACTTTCGCTCTCTTCCATAAAGCCGCCGACGACCAGTGACGAAATCAATCCCACCAGCGGCGTCGCTAAAGCGGCAGCGAACCAGACCCAGACGGGCCAGCGACCACGGACCAACGACAACCGCTTGCGTGTTTCCACAGGCGACAGCAGCGACGCAAACAACGACGGAACAATCATCGCTAATTGCGGAATCAAGATGATCATCACGATTCCGATTCGCGACTTCATCACGTCGCCCAACGCATTGGGATCCGAGACCAATTGAGGGTTGAAACCGCCATGAACGATCAAAAACGCGAGCACCGAGGTCAGCATGCTGACGAACAAAAAGACGCCAAGCGAGGCTGCGACCACGGCGATGGTGGTCCACCAGCGGAAACGCTCGGGCGACAAGTCAATCGAACTGTGCAGCGGGGGAGCAAGCTCATCCACGGTGGAAACAGGATGTGACGCACGCGGCAACGCCGCAGCATACGGGTTGGCCGGCTCGAGCGGTTGTGCTTCAGAAGCGGGCAAATGGTGCTGCGATTCGGTATCGCGGCTTACACTGGCATCCGAGTCGGGGGGGTGAGATTGATCGTCTTCAGGCGGACGAGGATCCATGGTGAAACATTCCTAGAGATCGCACGCAGGAAACGGCGGCAACACGAGACTTCATTGGCCGCCGTATTGCGTGATGGGCTTTGGGCGAGCCCGTAGTGTACGCGACAAACCGGTCGTCGGGTATTCACGACGTTTTCGATGGCGTCGACGAAATCTTCACACCCCTGATGCTTGAAAAGAAGTTTAAAAAAGTGAAAGTAGCGAACGGTATCCTGTCGGCAGAAATGGCTTAGAATCAGAAAACCAAATGCGAGTCTCCTGCGTGGAGCCTCGCGTCCCTAAAAGACGACAAAGGGTCGTACAGAAAGACGTTAGCGGACCCTCGATTAATGATGTTCTCATCAACGCTCGCACTGATCGACATGCGTGGCAATTTAATTGCCGCTGCAATCGTGTTGGTGATTGGCGTCGTTGTGTTCCGGCTTGTTCGCCCGCCATCTGCAACGACCTCGTCGCGTCGTTGGCTGCCGATGGTTGCCTTCGTTTCTGGTCCCATTGTCGCGTTTCTCTCGACAATCGCTGACGTATTGTGGATTCAACCGGAGATGTATCTTGACTTCGCTGAATACCTCGAAACATGGACTCGCGTGCTCTTCATCGGCGTTATCGGAGGCGCGGTTGGCGCTTTCGCTTTTTGGGTTGGCGACCGTATCACGCTTCATCGCATCCGCTAACTTTCTAGGTTTTGGCGTTAGCAAGGGACAAGCCTGAACCCAATTCCAAGCTCAAGGCAACTTCAACCACTTCAATGGTTTGAGCCAATTGTCGCTGGCTTGAGTCGACGAAGCTAGACGGTCTACGGATCCAGTGCAGTTCGGATCATCGCAATAATCGCGGACTCGGACTCGCTGACTCGTCCGTCGCCGGAGACAACGTTGGCGATCGCGACCAGCAAGGACTCGATCGATGACGGCGGAGCTTGCGACATCCTTTGCACCGCGGATTCAAATTCACCCCAGCTCAATTCGGCCGTGGGCAAACGCGATGTATCAGCGAAGCGCAACTGCGACCAACCTCGCATGAACTCGTAATCCGCCATGCCATCGTCGCCATCACAGACCGCCAACACAGACAAGATAATCCGCGAGTATCCGGCCACCTCGTGCGGCGGGACGAACGCCGACGCAACTTCGGGTTGATTCGGCTCGACCGCTAGCACGATCATCCACAGCGACGCGTGACACGCCCAGTCGTGATCGCCCAGACGACCACGACACTGCTCTGCTGCCAAGCGAAGTTGCCTCCGTTCCTTGGGCGACATCATTTCGGCGTCGCTGCAAAGCTGTGCCAACCATGCGATCTGAGTCGCCGCGTCTGCTTCGCGAATTGTCTTTAACCAGGCGGGGTCACACGCTGAAGTCGACTGCTGTGGCTCGAGACCGACTAACATCGGAATCGAAATCGCAAAGGTCTCTGGACGAAACAATGTCGTCACCACCGCTGGGGGTTCGGCAAGCATTGCGACCGCGGCACCACCCCCATACGTATCTGCAACCGCGGGCTGCGGCGAACTTGGCGTCAACGGTTCGGGCATGCCATCATCCGCGACGTCATCCCCAAACAGCAATTCCATCACAGCTACTGTTTGGGGCGCATGATCTTCACGTCGCCGCTTCGTGACCGGTTCGCGATAAATCGGCGTCGCATCGCCAAGCGGATCGAGAGCGAACAACCGCGTTTCTATCGGCGGATGCGTGGCGTACCAACACGGCTTGTCGTGGTAGTCCACAAACAACATGGGTGCAACGATGGTCGTCTGCGGATGCAGCAATTGCCCACGTTGCGGGTGCCCGACGATGCGGCGCAGCGCCTTGGCCATCGCGGCGGGATTACGTGTCTTTTGCACGGCTTCGGCATCCGCTAATGTTTCGCGTGATCGTGTGATCGCCGACGTCAACATCGCGGCGGCGAAGGCACCGGCCAATCCAAATGGCCAAA
The DNA here is from genome assembly GCF_041583735.1 of Novipirellula sp. Classification (NCBI taxonomy): domain Bacteria; kingdom Pseudomonadati; phylum Planctomycetota; class Planctomycetia; order Pirellulales; family Pirellulaceae; genus Novipirellula; species Novipirellula sp. The sequence goes on along the minus strand of NZ_JBFHFD010000015.1, from coordinate 4,112 downwards.
TCGTGATCGCGACTAACATCCACACGTATCCCCATGAAGCTCCCTTTTCGTTGGATTCGCTGGTTTGGTGACCGACGCGGAACATCCATTGGGCAAATAGTCGAACGGAATTGAGTCCGTATAAAATCGCCGTCAACTGAGTTCCCAGTCGTGTGTCGCCTTGCGTCAAATGACTGAACTCGTGCGCAATCACTCCTTGCAGTTCTTCACGCGGCAGATGCTTGATTGCCCCAGCAGTGACACACAGGATACTGTCATCGGTGGTCAAACCCGCGGCGAAGACATTGATTCCAGGTTCATGCTCGAGCACGACAATGGCTGGAGGGGTGGTTGCGAATGCGATCGCCATTTCCTCAACCACATTGACCAATTTTCGTTCGTCGACGGACCGTGGTTGATTGATATGCCGGCCCCCCAGTGCCAAGCCGATTGCCCAGCCGCCTTCGTGGACGATCCGCCGCCGCTCGTAGAAAGTCGCCGCCAAGATCCCAAGACTGCTTAGTGAAATGCCAAACAGCGAGGTGTACCAAAACACGATCGCCGGATCGACACAGCGAGTGTCGGGGGTCGTGGGTTGCTCGAACGCGTGGACAAACCGCGTCAGGATTTCTTGAGTATTGCGATGACGCCGCGAATACCTTGACGACGATTCGGTAACGGACGACTGAAATACGGATCGCGGCGGCTGCTTGCTGGCATCCACGGTGGCTGCCACATACACCACGGGGAACATCAATAAATAGCCTACCGCCATGCCGGTCGCGACCGCGGTTAAACCTTGTGCCAACAATACGAACGCATAGAACCGCGAACTGCTGCGACGCGCACGCGTTTGTCGCGATAGAAAATCAAACATCGATCGTCTTTCTCATTTCGATTCCAAGCAGACCGCATCCCATCACCGGAGCTCCCTCGATGACGCTTCGAGCCGGGATAAACGTATCACTTCCTATCCACGCGACGGGTTGCAAAGCTGATGCGAGACATGGCGACGCATTACTCGATGCATTGCGGATTCACGGCATTGCGAATTCACGGCTCAAGGCGGTAAGGTCCTACGCACCGACAAGTTCAAATTTAGGCACATGTTGGATCTCGACTTGGTCGTGGAATTGCAACAACTCCACGTTCTCTGAAAATCCTACCAACGACGAAAACGCAACCGTGGGGAATGTTTGTCGGCGGATGTTAAAGCGAGTCGCCAAGTCGTTGTACAATTGCCGAGCGTACGAGATCCGGTTTTCGGTACTGGTTAATTCTTCGGTCAATTGAGCGATCGACTCGTTCGCCTTCAGCTCGGGATAGGACTCGATCACCATCGACAAACGGCCCATCGCACTGCCGAGTGCTCCTTCGGATGCTGCCCATGATTTGACGGCACCCGCGTCGGTGAGGTTGTTTTGCAGACCACTCAGTTTCGAGGAAGCTTGTTGGCGAGCCGCAATCACCGCTTCGAGTGTTTCCCGTTCGTGCGTCAAGTAGGCTCGTGCCGCTTCGACCAACGAAGGAATCAAATCGTAGCGGCGTTTCAATTGAACTTCGATCTGGGCAAAGCTGTTTCGCGTTTCTTCGAACGACGCCAGCAAGACATTGTAGATGCGAGCAACGAAGATCGCGGCAGCAAACAGCAGCCCTGCAGCAAGACCGACAACAACAGCATTGATCATAACAAGAACTCGGGGTGTGATGACTTGAAGTGATGGGTGAAGCTCAATTGCCGGATCGCGTTTTCCGGCGGCAATACAGAGCTCGACAAAGTCATTCTTTCCGCGAGCCCGATGCGAAAGCCTAGGTTCAAAGCCCACTGGACTGGGGCGTGAAGCGTTTCAAAAAGCTTGGCTCGATCCGCAAAAGTGTTGCGATTCGGGGTGCTGGTTCGGTTGTTCGGGTTGTGCGGGGGCGAACCTGGGGGGAGGGAACGCACACGCGGGCGTGGTCAGGAGATCGACTTAGAGCGATACGCGGCGAGCCCTCCCCGGAAATCTCGCCGAAGGCTCGATTGCCGACCCTCTCCACGCGAGCTGGGAGGGTGAAGCAAGTTGATGCGACGGCAAACTAAAAAACGGCACGACTGTTTAGGACGTTAGGAACAATCAGAGACTGCTGAAATAAAATCCGGCGTTGGGCAAGCGTACTGTCACCTCTCCCAAACGCAGGTTTGGGAGAGGTCGAGCAGAGCCCACAGCGATGCTCGGGTGAGGGCCGACCGAGCAAGTCGAGGCCTAAAGGGCCCGTTCGACCTCTCCCAGCTTCGCCGGGAGAGGTGACTCGCTACAGCTACCGCGGTCGCGGTGAAAGCGGGCATCATGACAGGCATTTGAAATAGACTACTTCAGCATTCTCAATCAATCGGGGGCGGTAGTGGACGAGGAAAATGCCGCCAGCTATTCTTTTGACGGCTTGGGTGCTAGGTGAATTGGCCGTGCAGGAACCATTGGGGTTGGTCCCTCGAGGAGATGTCACGATAAATCCACCACCATGTGCCACAGTCAGTTTCGACGCGGTAGTAGTCGCGGCGGACCGCAGGGCCGCTCCACCAACGAGTCTCGATTCGCTCGGGCCCCCAATACCCCACAACCCGAGTCTCGCGGCCACGCAACCGAAACGACTCGGGAACTTGCGTGGATGTCACCGGAACGACCGGCGAGAGCGGTTGAGGTGGATCGAGGATCGTCAGCGGCCGACGCAGCGCTTGCTCGGGCGAAGGCGTGCGATAACGCGAAGCGGAACGATGCGAATTCGTGAGCGACGATGGCGATGAATTTATTGAACGCTTCGAAACTCGCCGCGATTTGACAGGTTGACCCGTCATCGGCAGTGCTCGATGAGCGTTCTCGGGCAACGGATCGTCATTCAGTTTTACCCGCAACACCGCATCGCGACCGAGCCGGCCACTCAGCTTGTCAACAAAACGCGAGACCGCGGTTCCGCCCAAGGTGTGCGAATCCACCGGCCCCTCACTCAACAGCGACACCTGCACACTACGCAAGGGGCCGGTCAGCGCGACCGACAAACTCAATCGAGTCACGTCGTGCCGCAGTGACAAATTCTCGAACCGCATTGCCACCAGCGAACTGAGATGCTTGACATCTTGGCTAGGAGCAAACAAGCCGATCTCGATGTGCTTGGAAGGAGGCTTTGAGAAATCGAGATTGCAAAGCAAACGCAGGGCTCCGAGTTTACGTTTCGCTAACCCGGACTTGGCCTGCTGCAATAGCCCCTCCATGCGGTGAAGCAGAATTGGCAAATCGCGTGTCGGATACTCCAGTTCGTGCGAGTACGTTAATTCGTCGGGAGCAAGGTCGGTGACCAGCGGCTCATCAATTTCACCAATCGCTTGACTGATCCGCTGGACCAGCGGTTTGCCTAGCCGCGTGGCTAAACCGCCACGCGGCAGCCGCAACAATTGGTCGACCCGCTCGACCCCAAGCCGGTGCAAGGTCATTGTGGTTTCGCGAGCCAACCGCAGCGATTCGATCGGAAACGATGCAATCGCGGCGGTCGGCTCGTCGGTGGTCTGGGCTTCGTATTGACCAAAATGAGCGATCGCCCAGGCGGCAGCCAAGTTCGGAGCGATCGCGATGCGGGCGTGTAGCGGAACGTCAAGGTGACAGGTCAGCAAATTTTGCACGGCGGCGATCAGCCCATGCTCATCGCCAAACAAATGCTCGACTCCGGTGATATCACACAACAACGATTCGGGTTGATGACGCGGGAAACCGGCCCAAGGTTGATCGTCGAGTGTTTCGATCGCGACTCGGGGTGTGATCGATTGTTGAATTTGGTAGCTGAGCTGTTTGAGCATTTCACGATCAATGAACGGATCGTGGGGCCGTATGTCGGCAGCGACGGTGTGGGGCGAAGCTTTTTCGCTTGAGGATTGGTGATGCTGTAACAGCGGCGTCGTCTCGACCAACGGCATCGCGAGGCGAACCCCCAACATCGATGCGCGAGGGCAACAGGCGACGACGATGCGTCCGCGACGAGGATCGTCAGCCCACAACAGCGTGGGAGCGTTCGTTGTAATCGCGGAGCGATCAACGACATTGGACGTTTTGATCGCGGAGCGATCTGGGACTTTGGGGTCCTTAGCCGGCTCGGTGTTGGCGGCT
>NZ_JBFHFD010000014.1:0-40268 GCF_041583735.1 Novipirellula sp. | reverse complement strand
TCGGCCAATGCGCGGCGGTAAAGGCCACGTACATAAAGAAAGGTTGATCGCCGGTTTGAAAATGGTGATCGCGAACAAACCGTGCTGCATGATCGGCGATCGCGTCGGTGTAGTAGTAGCTTTCCCCCGGCCAATCCGCTTTGCCATATTCAGGATCATCAAAAGGCGAGATGAATTCGTTGTCACGCGTTAACGTATTGGGGTCAAAAAAGCTGCCCGCGCCATGGATGGTGCCGTAAAAACGATCAAAGCCTCGTTGGATTGGCCAATTTGCTTTGTCGGCCTCCGTCTTCGGATCAATGGCTTTGGTGACGTGCCACTTGCCCGACATGTAAGAACGATAGCCCGCGTTCTTGAGGGCTTCGGGAATGGTCACGCAGTGTCGGCTCAGTTCACCGCGGTAACCCTCGTAGCCACGGTCATCCATCATATGGCCGACACCGGCTTGATGAGGATACAGACCGCTCATCAAACTTGCCCGCGTCGGACAGCAACGCGCGGTGTTGTAAAACTGAGTAAAACGAACCCCGTGATCCGCCAATGAGTCAAGGTTGGGGGTTTTGATTTCGCCGCCGTAACAACCGATATCCGAGAACCCCATGTCATCCGACAGGATGTAGATGATGTTGGGGCGATCAGCGGTGTCCGCTATCAGCAAATTCGAGTTCGCGAGGATGGCGAGAGAGAGGAAAGCCAATACGCAATGACGCAGTGAGTTCCGAAGCATGATAAGATTGCTGTTGGGGAGAGTTGGGGGCGGTTTTCGGCACCGTCACGATGCCGAATGTAGTGCAAGTATACACCAAGACCAAGAAACAATTGCGGGCGACGTAGCCGATCTGCCCAGCGGAAATCGGCAAGACTTGGGAAGGGCGAGCGATTGGCTGCCTGAAACTCTTGGCGGGTTTCGCTGCCGTCCGCTCCTAGAGAGACTACTGCGGCGGAGTGATATTTTTGTTGCCAGGATCGATCACCGACTCCATCTGCTGGTAGTTTCTCAGCATCGCTTCGAGCTGTGATCTCAGCTTCTCTAAATCGCGGCCATTTTCGAGCGACTCGCTCAAAATCGGACGCAGCCATTCTTGCATCAAATGGAATTGGCCTTTAACAAGATCCGCTAACACGCGTGGCACCTTGTGCTGGACCAAGACTTTCTGGTCCGGCGGCGATGCAGCCTGCTGTTCGCTAATTCGCTCCAGATTTTTGCTGGTTGCGTGCAGCGTTTCGGAAAGCTGCGATGCCGATGCGGTCACACTTTGACGCAGCAGATCGATCCGAGCGTCCATTCGCTCCTCGGATCCATCACTGCCCACCGCAATCGCACGCGAGATGACTTGGCGGATCGATTCGAGCCCGTCTCGCATCGCCCCGAGTTGACGCATCAACTGGCCCGCTTGGTCTTCGCTATCCATGCCCTGCATGCGAACGCTTTCGACGAACGCGTACTTGATCGAATCCCAACGCTCTTTCTCTACCGTTGTCAAAATCCCCATCAACTCTTTGAACTTCAACACATTCGCTTCATTGTCCGTCGTTAACGTTTGTGCGTCCTGTTCGTAATTGCTGATGATCAGCGTTTGCAATTCTTTCTCATTCATCACGCCCGCCACTCGCTCGGCGATGCGGTTCATGTTTCGGTAGCTACCTTGCAACTTGAACGGTGGTTCGGTGCGATAGGAATCCGCCTGCGCCGCACTGCGGATGTAGGCGCGATTGACCTTCAGCACGACATCGCGGACTCGCAATAATTTACGTACCACCTCGTACATCTCGCGGACTTGATCCATCGACAAATTGCTTTCCAGCTCGATGCCTTCGATCGAATCACGCTCGGCCGCGCGGATGATCGCACGCGAATCCTCTACGGGAACCGTCGAAAGTGGCGCAAGCGTGCGATTGCTGGTCAAACAGTTTTCCAAATAGCTCATCTCGAACGCGTCGGCCGAATCGCCAATGATTTCACCCAGGTTATAAACATCGGCGCGGTTGGAAAGCATGTCCGGAATCTGGAAGCGATCTCCGCTCTCGGTATACGGATTGCCCGCCATCACGACGGCGACACGTCGGCCGCGCAAATCGTACGTGCGAGTCTTGCCATTGCGAACGCCTTCGATCTTTCGCGTCGCGTCACACAACGAGATGAATTTCTGTAAAAGTTCGGGATGCGTGTGCTGGATATCATCCAGATACAGCATCACATTGTCACCCATTTCGAGTGCCAAATTGAGCCGCTCGATCTCTTCGCGTGCCGCCGCATTCGGAGCTTCGGCGGGATCAAGCGACGTCACGCCATGGCCGATCGCCGGTCCATTGATCTTCATAAAGACAATGCCAAGCCGGTTGGCGATATATTCCATCAACGTCGTCTTGCCGTAACCCGGTGGCGAAATCAGCAGCAGCAATCCCATTCGGTCGGTTCGCTTGTCTGCCCCCGCCGAGCCCATTTGTTTCGCGAGGTTATCGCCAATCAGCGGCAAGTAGACTTCGTCCAACAATCGGTTGCGAACAAAGCTGGTCAGCACACGTGGCTTGAACTCTTCCAACCGCATATCGTCGCGGGCCGCATCAACCAATCGCGTTTTCGTTTCATGCAATCGCTCGAACCGGGGGACAACGTCATCGCGATAGCCACGGACGCGGTCAAGCAGTTCGTGATAGTGCAGCGTCATGACACCTTTTTCGATCCGCGGGTGAGCCCCCGCCATCGAGTCGAGTCTTTTTGCGACCGCTGCGTCGGCAACCGCCATCGACTCGGTTCCGCCACATTGGATTAGCCAGGCAAGTTCATCCAGATAAAACGAAGCCGGATCCAGTTCCTTCGGATTCGCATGCGACTGCAAAAAGGCCTCGGCCCAATTGCGAGCCAAGATAAAGCTCGCGATGGGATCCGATTGATTGTTTTTGAGCGAACCTTCGAGCAGCTTTTGGCGATCCGATTCTGGCAACGTTTCCACGAACGCATGATACAGATCGGCAGCCCGTTTGCTGGCGGTGTTTTGCCGTCCCTTGGCGACCAATTGATCAAACAAATAGTCCGCGATCCGCTGCTCATTCACAGCGGGCGGAAAAATCGGTGCCCATTGCAGTCGGTCGATCGACGCAAGCTCGGCAAGCCGTTGACGAAACTGAATCGCAGGTTTCGCGTGCGGATAAGCTTTGGCAAGTTTTGCAAACCCACCTATCCACTCGGTCATCGCCTTGTTTTGTTTGGCGTCGAGAATCTTGGTGAACCACAACAATGATGCAGCTCGAACCGATGGCGAATGACGCAGCAAACCAATCGTTTGATTCATTTCCATCAGCGTTGACAGAATCCGAACTGCGTCCCCATCGTGAACGCCCTTGGAATAGCCTTCGCTAAACCGACCCGCCAGCTGAGTTTGCATCCATTTCAAGTCGATTGATTTTGGATCCATCGGGTTCGCCGATGAGGCTGTGAGCGTTTCGAATAAATCAACGGCCAAATACTCGCTGCGATAAACGTCCGCGTTTTCGCTGATCAGTTCTTGGTTCCAAAGATCTTTGGCCGCCGCGAGCGCCTCGTCACGAAGCGGCTCAAAAAACTGAGTCCCCGTCAAATGCAAACAGATCTCGCCTCCGCGAAGCACGGTGGTCAGATCCAATGGCTGCGTATTGACGGCGAATCGGTGTTGACCCAGCCGGATCACATCGCCGCCGTCCTCGTAAAGATCTTGTCGGTCTTTGAGTTGCCGCGATGCATCTTCGCGAATTGTTTTCAACCGGCTCTGCAGATCTTCCACGCGGACGGCATCGTCGAGGTCACCGAGTTGCTCGATGATGTCACGCACCTTTTCGACCATCAAGTCGCCAGCGAAATAGGCGGCGATCTCGTCGCTCGATTCCATCGACCGGACTCGCGAATCGATGCCTTTTAGGATCCGGTCTGCGGCCGATGACAACGACTCGGCACGTCGGTTGCGTTTTTCAGTCAGTTGGACTTTGCGTGATTCGAACGCCGCATAAACATCTTCGCGTCGCTGAGCCAACTGGACGATAAACTCGTCAAATTCCGCGAACCGTCCCTCCAGCTCCTCGAGCTGTACCATCACCTTGGTCAAGTATTCGTCACACTTGGCGACCGAGTCGCTTACGTCCAAATAGCCAGCGGTGGTTTGCTGAAGCAGCTTCAATTGGGACGCAAATTCGGCTTGCCCTTCGACGCTGACCAAGTCGCTAACGCGTGCTTTGAGCGAACTGCGGACGCGGTTCAGCGAAGCAAACACGTTGCCGATAGCGTCGATGATTTCCGTTCGCTTTGTGGAGTCGTCAATTCGCAGATTGCTGACCGTCTCGGTCAGCAGTTCCAGCTGACTGGCCGATTTGTCGATTGTCTCGCCAAGCTTCTTTGCCTCGGCCACCGTTTGCACTTGGCCCACAGCCTCGCCCGCATCGGTTACTTGGTCCTGATACGGATCGAGCGCCCCAGGAGTCAACAGGAAATCGACACAACGTCGACTGAGCCGTTCGGACCGTTCGGCAGTGGTCTTTTCGAGCGTTTCGACCAAATCAAGATCAACGTATCGAAGTTCTTTCAGAGCAAGGGCATGCCCACGTTGTTGTCGCAATTTGGCCAGGAAATCAACGAAGTTTTCGATTGATTCAAACCGTCCACGCTCGATCTCTTTGACGAGTGTTTCGACATTCTGCTGCACTTGATTGGTTTGCGTCAGCGTATCGCGACGAACGCGAACCACTTTCTCAAACTCTTCGACTGCGGCCGAGGCGGCTTCGCGGATTTTTTGCAGTGGCTCGGAAAGCTTTTCGGTCTCGGGTTTATCGATCCAGAAATAGCTGTCGAGAACATCCGATGCTTTTTTGACGAGGTCGATGTAAAGCCCATCGTAGCTGTCGTCCTTGTCGATCAATTGCAGCAGTTCGCTGCATTCGGCCATCCCGCGGACAATTTCTTTATTACCGATTTTGAACAGCAGTGAATCGGTTTGATTTTCCGGAACGTGGTCGGCACTGGTGAACGGAGTCTGCCAGACCTGGATCGCATGGTGTTTTTGCGGCTGGTCGTGGGTTTTGAAACAAACCATCTCGCCAGCATCGAACAGGGTTTGTCCGTTGCACACCAATGGAGTGTCGACCGATTGCCGAATCAGGTTATAGCGAAGCTGGACATAGGTGCCCGATTCGTGGTTGTAGAACAGATACAGAAAGTCTTCGCCGTTGGCCGCCGCGATGGTGCGTTGATAACGCATGTCGCCCAGCCCATGGTCAAACCGTTTGCATTGGCCGGTTTGCAAGTAGTAGCCGCCTGGGAAAATCAAGCCTTGGTCGCCGGGCAGCATCACACAAGCATGCTCGATTTCATCGAGACGAATCGCTTGTTGGATTTTGCCGTTAAAGACGATGTAGCGAGTCTTGTCTTCCTGGTACGGACGCACTTTCATCAGCACAAGATTGCCAACGATGGCGTAATGAATCTCGGCGTCATCAAGTTTCTGGTCGTGATGGTCAACCGGTTCGGCATAAATGCCTTCGCCCGTATCGGTGTTGTTTTCAATCTTGACGGTCAAATCGCCGCCGACGGTTTCGATAAAAACGCGGTCTTCGATCGAGATGTGGGGATGGGCACCATAGTGATGCTGGTCGCGAGTGGTGCGTTTCCAAGCGAATTCGTGCTGCTGCGGATCGCGTACCTCATGCTCGCTACGGTTATCAAGATATTCGATCGAATTGGGGGTCACTCGCCATTTAAAACTCTTGATGTCGCGGTGGCTCTTGCCGACTCGAAACACCATATGCAGCATCGGCCCGACACGAAAAAAGCGGGCGAAGGCGGTCCCTTTGTAGAACCGATACAGTTCGTGAAAGTCGTTAGTGAAACGCTTATCACCGATCAGCTCGAGTGATTCTTGATGGAATTGGTTGTCGGCGAAACGGTAAACCGAGAAGACATCGGCGAGTTCAATTTCGGTTTTCAATCCGAATTGAACGTTATAGCCAAACAGAAACTTGTCACCGACGGAGATTAAGTCACGAGGCACACAGTTGTGATCCGTCGTTACACGTTCGGTGGTAATCAAACGCGTTTCGATATTGCCAAAGACCGCCGCCCGTTCTTCGTTCAGCTTGGCAAGACGCGCACGCAGTTCCGACGACGCATCGCGAAGCCGATTGCGAAGCACCTCATACGTTCCGGCAGCAAGTTGGGTGTCGGTCATAGGTGAAGATCAAGAAGTCATGGATAGGTTCGGGGTGATTGTGTTTGGCAAGGGTGCGGGGCTAGTTCAGGCCTAATAGGGTCGGTGGTGGAGTAGGCCTAGCCGGCCGGCTTGGATTAGGCCCAAAGGGCCGGTGCTATGTCAGCCCAGGGCAACGCCCTGGGTTTGGTCATGATCCATCCGTACTAGTCCCAAGGGGACGGTCCTAATCCCAAACATAACGCTCGTCGATCGTAATGCCATGTCGGCGACAAAGTTCTCGAAACTCCTCTTTAAACGTCATGTTCCGATGATGCATTTCCTGATTTTCGATGTAAGCCTTTACCTCTGCGATGTTCGACTCACTAACCGAAAACGCTCCGTATCCTCCCTGCCACGAAAATTGCGACAACGCTGTCGCTTGGCGTTTCACCCATTTGCTCGTCTCTGTTTTCGCCTGTTGAACGACATCTTTCATGGCAAAGTTTCGACTTAACAGAAACAATGCGTGGATATGATCCTCGACGCCCCCAATAATGATGGCAGGCGAGTCAACGTTGTCACGACGAATCGTCGCCATGTAGGCGTATAACTCGTCGCAGAGGCCACGTGGTGTTAGGACGGGTTGTCGGTGCTTGGTGGAGAACACGAGATGAATCGCAACTTTGGATAACGATTGAGGCATTGTTTCATCTCCAATGGGTTAGCGCCGCCCCGTTGGGGCTATCGTGCATTTTATTCCCGGCGAACCCAGGGCGTTGCCCTGGGCTGACATGGGGCCGTCTCGTTGGGACTACTAATCGTCCCGTTGGGACTACGAATCGTCCCGTTGGGACTTTCAAAACCGTTGGGCCTACGCCTTGCCTTTCCTCGCCTTGCTGTCTGCGGGTAAGGCCGGGGTCAAGACTCGACTTGCTTTCTGATCGGCGATGTTGGCGGTGCCGACGACGCCCAACAAACTGGTCAATTGCGAGCGAACATCATCGGTCTTCGCCAACCCCATCATCTTCGCGATCAGTGCCGCGATTGACAAATCTTTCACGGAGTCGGCGTCCAGATTGAACTGCTTCATCATTTCGCCTAGCTGATCCCGGAAATAGTCGGCGTTGCCGTCAAAGAACGTGTCCTTGATGTCGGTCGCCACGCGGCTGTTGTAGACAAATCGGTCGATCGCTTTGCCTCCCTTGACCGCATTGGTAATCTGCTCGAAGAACTCGCCATCGCCGCCGACAATGTCGATCCGTGCGGCTCGCAGGGCTTCGCCCATGACGCCCGCTTGGCTTTCGGCAATCCCGCGTTGGGCATCGATCGCTGCGATCTCGACATCCTTTTCTTTCTCAAGCTTCAGCTTGAACTCTTCGTGTTCCTTGCCGACGCTGTCGAGTTGTTTCATCGCTTCGGCTTTCTCGGTGATCCCGGTTGCCTCGCTGTGATACTTCTCGCGTGACACGTTGGCTTCGGCCAAGCCTTGCTTCTCGATCGCTTGGGCCTTGGCTTCGATTCCCTTGGCTTCGGCGATGGCTTTCTTTTCGAGCACGATCGCTTCGGCACTGCCTTCCTTTTCCAAGCTGGTTGCTTTGGCCTCTTGCACGGTCGCTTCGGCCAGTCCCGATGCAGCCGCAGTCGCTGCGTCGGCTTCGGCCAGCATTTTCTTTGCGGCTGTGTCTTTCTCGGCCGCATCGCGACGTGCTTCGGCTTCGATGCGGATCTTTTCTGCGAGCAGCATGCTGGAATCCTTTTCCGCTTGCGCCTGTTTCGTGACGCGAATCAATTCTTCTTCGCCTCGCATCTCGGCCGCCGTCACCTGGACTCTCTTCAGCCGGTCGGCAGCCGCGATTTCTTCGGTGTCTTTGATTCGCTCTTTCTCTTCGACCACGGCACGCTCGACCGCAACACGTTCGCGAATGACTTCTTGAATGTTGCGTTTTTCGATCTCGATCGCTTTCTCTTTCTCAACCTCGGCGACCCCGACCACTCGCAATCGCTCGGTCATTTCCAGGTCGCGGTCGCGATTGACACGCTCCAGCTCGACCGCATCGGTTTTTTCCTTGTTCCGCTGAGCGACCAAGATTTGACGTGATTTGTTTTCTTCGGCAACGCCCAACTCCTCTTCGGTCGCGATCCGAGCTCGCTCGGCTTCGAGCCGTTGCTCTTCACGCACTTTGGCGGCCGAGGCTTGTTCTCGCGAAGTGATTTCAGCAATCTCGCGTTTCTGTTTCTCAACCGCTTCGACACGTTGGCGTTCGAGTTCCAGGATGGTTTCTTCCGCTTCGACATCCTGCTTCTTGAGCGTCTTTTCTTTGTCGCGAGTAAACTGGTTCTCTTTGACCTTTTCGGACGAAGTCAATTCGGTGATTTTTTTGATCCCCTCGGCGTCCAGAATATTGTTGGGACTGAGCATTTCCAGCGGCGTTTGTTCGAGATAATCGATCGCCGCGTCGTCCAGACGGTAACCGTTCAAATCGGTGCCGATCACCTTCAAGATTTCTTCTTTGAATTTGTCACGTTGATCGTACAGGTCGACAAAATCGAACTGCTTACCGACCGTTTTTAGAGCTTCGCTGAACTTTGCGTCGAACAATTCGCGTAGGGTTTCCAGTTCGCTACATCGTTTTGCGCCAATCGACTGAGCCACCTCACGCATTTCTTCGTCGGTTTTATCGACGCGAATAAAGAATGCGACTTTGATGTCCGCTCGGATGTTGTCTTTACAGATCAGACCTTCGCTGCCTTGACGGTGGATTTCGAAGCTTTTGAGTGTCAAATCCATGAACTCGTAGCGATGAAACATCGGCACAATAAATTTGCCGCCTGCGGTGGTCACGTCGAGTCCACCGAGTCCGGATTTAACGATTGCGCGGTCGGGACCAACCACGATGTAGTACTGTTTGAACGTCACCAGCAATGCGATGAATGCGATCAACACGAAGTACAACATTAACATTGGACCCGAGGTCCAATTGATTTCCGAGATCAATAACAAGGAGGTCACGATGCGGTCTCCGATGGCAGATTAGTGACGATGTAGATGCGTTTCTGTTTTTCAAATCCGACGATACGTACCTCGGTCCCTTTCGGGATATGAGCTCCGTCGGTACGGACATTCAGTAGTAATGGGGCTGCGTTGGTGCGAAATTTGGCCTGACCAAACTCCGGTGTCGCTTCGCTGGTGGTGATTTCACAGGTGCCGCCGACCATGCGACTTTCGTCGTACGAGGGCGGATCGACAAAGTAACCTAGCATCGGCTGTGTGATCGCCTTGGTAATTCCCGTGGCAATCACAAAATTGCGGATCGACAACAGAATGCTGGGCAGCCAATCCGGGGAATAACGCGCTGAATCAAAGCTGTGCCAAAGCCAATACGAGATTCCCCAAAACGCGACCGAGAAAATCCCGCCCCACAGCACGATGGGAATCCGTCCAAAATTGGTCCAGCGAACTGCCGCTCCGCCAAGTCCCTGTAACAAGTCGGCATCGACCGAGATCATTTCGCCGTCCGGCAGATCGACGCCGACATCGGGAACATCCAAATCGACGTCAGGAACGTCAAAACCGAAATCAACCAACCCAATAATCGCCAGGATCGTGTAGACAACCAACAAACAAATCAGGATGGATGCCGGCCACAAGGGGCCGACAAACATGCGGTTGGCGAGATCGATGATCGAGTCCGACACGGGGTCGAGCCTCCGGAATGGGGTGGATAAGGACGGTACAGCTTAGTTGCAGGGCTGGAGCCACGCAGAACCAGGGCGCAAGGCAAGCAATAATCCGAAGAATTTTAGCTCAGAAATAAGCCGCAGGGGCGTGCTGGGACTTGTGGCCTCGTCCACGACACAAAAATTGGCTTGTGGGACCGATGACAGACCCGAAGCCTGTCTCACATTGAAAATTGATTATGATGGACGCTCCTGCCGACCTTCGGTCCTACCTAAATTCCATCCCGCCGATCATTGATGCCACTCGCGGGCATCCGTAAACATCATGATGTTATTCCGCCTTGCTGCTGTCCTGTTCGTCGCTTGTCTTGCCGGTTCCGCCCTCTCGCTGCAGGCAGAAATGCTACGGCGAGCGGCACCTCTGGACGACCAACTCAAGGCGGCCGATCCGGACTACTTGGCTGAACAAGTCCGATTGCGAGGTGACGCCCATCGAGGTGCGCTAGTGTTCTTCAAGTCGGCTGCCGGGTGTGTGAACTGCCACAGTAGCGGTGATCAAGCTTCGCCGCTTGGCCCAAATCTCGCCGAACTGGGCTCCGATTTGACCGACAAATATTTGATCGAGTCGCTGTTGTATCCATCACGTCATATCCGCAAAGGATTTGAGACGGTTTCGCTGCTGACGGTGGACGGGCAAGTGTATGTCGGTTTGATCGCTGGCGAGGATGCCAATCAGATTCGCATGCGATTGTCGAGCGACCTGACTCACGACTTTGTGGTGCCGCAGGACGACATCGAAGAACGCAATGTGAATTCCAAGTCGTTGATGCCCGACGGTTTGATCGGGTCGCTTAAAGATCAACGTGAGTTCCTCGATCTTGCTCGCTATGTGATCGAGGTGGCTCGCGGAGGTAAAACGCGAGCATCACAGTTGCGACCCTCGCCCGAACAACTGCGGGTCGTCGATGACTCGATCGACTTGGACCATGCGGGGATTATCAAAGGATTGGGCCGACGCGACTTCACAGCCGGCGAGGCGATCTACCACGGTTACTGTTTCGATTGCCATGGCAGCGACGGTAACACTCCGTCGCTTTCGACAGCGCGAGCGTTTGGAACTCAAAAGCTAAAGTTTGGTGCCGATCCGTACCAGATGTTTATGACGTTGACCAAAGGCAATGGATTGATGGCGTCGATGTCTCATTTGACGCCCAAAGAACGTTACCAAGTCGTGCACTACATCCGTGAAGCGTTCATGAAGGGGAACAATCCCGACTACGTCAAAGTCACGCCCGAACTGCTAAAGTCGCTGCCCACCGGCACCAAAGACGGCACCGAGATCGAGAACGTCCAACGCGACTTTGGCCCCGCGCTGGCGTCTCAACTTCGCCGCGATTTCCCTAGCGTGCTGAACATCCGACTTGGTGACGCGACGATCGCCTATAACCTGCACGCGATGGACCAAGCAGATTTGTGGAGCGGTGGATTCCTCGACTTGAGCCAAACACAACATGTCCGTCCTCGCGGCGAAGGCACAGCAAACCCCGACGGGGAATCGATCCAGGGGCTTGCCGGATGGCGATGGGGGCACGGCGGCACCCTCGATTATTCACGTAAAGGTCTGCTGCCACGCGGGCCCATGCCAGCGGAGTGGATGAACTACCACGGGCACTACCTCCACAACGATCGAGTGACGCTGAGCTATGCCATCGATGGTCGCGAAATTCTCGAGTCGCCGCAGGAATTGGACAACCGTGCCGGAAGCGTGGTGATTGTTCACGAGTTGAAAGTTGGCCCCGGTGGTGAACTGATCCTCGCCATCGCCGAGAACGCGGATAATGCAACCGCCATCGTACGAGGCGATCACCGTGATTTGACGCCCCACTCTGATGACAAGAACCGCTTGGTACTACGAATTCCTGCGGATACGCAGTCGCGGACGTTCCAAGTCTATCGTGCCGAGGGGCAAGATCGCTTGTCGCTACAGAAGTTTGCGGATTCATTCACGCCGACGCTGGATCTTGCGTCACTGACCGAGGGAGGCTCGCTGCTATGGCCGGATAAACTGGAAACAGTCGGCTACCTGGGGCTCGAAAAGGGAGGCTACGCGTTGGACACACTCGCGATCCCCGAATCAACGCCTTGGAACACTTGGTTCCGCACCTCGGCGCTCGATTTCTTTCCCGATGGCCGGATGGCGTTGGCAACCCATGGCGGCGATATTTGGATTGTCTCGGGCATCGACGATGACTTGCTAAATCTTCGTTGGAAACGATTCGCCGCGGGGCTTTACGAACCGTTTGGAGTCAAGGTTGTCGATGGGAAAGTCTATGTCACCTGCAAGGACCGATTGACTCGGCTGCATGATCAAGACGGCAATGGCGAGGCCGATTTCTACGAGAGTTTCTGTGCCGACATCGATGTGTCGACCAACTTTCATGCGTTCAATTTTGATTTGCAGACCGACGACGAAGGCAACTTCTACTACGCCAAAAGTGGACATGGCGCCGATTTCTCGCTGCCGGGCGCCGTGTTCAAAATCTCGCCCGATGGCAAACATCGTGAAGTCTTGTCGACCGGCTTTCGCACGCCCAATGGGCTGGGCAGTATGCCAGGCGGTCGGATCACCGCGAGCGATAACCAGGGCCAATGGACGCCCGCCTCGAAAATCAACTTGCTAAAACCAGGCGGCTTCTATGGCTGGGTACCGACCTATTCGATCCCTGGCAAATGGGAGCCCGATGGAGGCAGAATTGACATCACCAAACTGGTGCCTCCGACGTCGTTTGACCGCCCCTTGGTTTATATGCCACAAGAGTTCGACAATTCATCGGGCGGGCAAATTTGGGTGGATGATTCGCGGTTTGGTCCGCTCGCAGGCCATCTACTGCACACCAGTTTCGGTCGCGGATGGATGTCGTATTTGATGATCCAAGATGTGGGCGACATCAGCCAAGCGGCGATTGTGAATCTGCCGTTTGATTTTTCGACCGGGATCATGCGAGGGCGTATGAACCCCGCCGACGGCCAAGTCTATGCGGCCGGCCTGCAAGGCTGGAACGGTGGCGGTCGGATCGGCTTAGAAGAAAAGGGACTGCAACGTCTTCGCTACACCGGACGTCCCTACCCCATGGTCACGGATGCATCGGTGCAAGCCGACGGCTTGACCTTGACTTTCAATTTCCAGCTCGATCCTGACGTGGCAACGGATGTGCGTTCGTACAATGCGACTCAGTGGAATTATCACTGGAGTCGTAATTATGGATCGGATCAATTTTCTGTGAAAACCGACAAAGCCGGTGTCGACGAAGTTGCAATCGAGTCCGCCACAGTCGACAACAGCGGTTCGGCGGTCAAGCTGCAGATCGATGGTATGCAGCCCGCGGATCAATTGCATCTGATTTTGCACGTTCGCGATCTTAATGGGGATGCTTTTGAAGAAGAAATTTACTGGACCATCAACCGTGTCCCCGAAATGGAAAACAATCGTGCGAAGTAAATGGTTTGCCTTCCTGGCATTGGTTTTGATCTCTCCGATGTTGGCAGTCGCTGCCGATACGCCTAAGGTTTTGTTTCTTGGGATTGATGGATGTCGTTTTGATGCACTGCGAAAAGCGAACACGCCTAACCTCGATCGGTTGATCGATCAAGGGATTTACGCTGACAACACACGTATCTTTCATCCTCGCTATACCACCGCCGACACAATTAGCGGCCCCGGTTGGAGCAGCATTTTGACGGGGGTCTGGGCCGACAAGCATGGAGTGTTGGACAATCAGTTCAAGGTTACTCACTACGACAAATTTCCCCACCTCTTTGTCCGTGTCAAAGAACAATCGCCGGAAACGAAAACAGCTTCACTCGTTTGCTGGGCACCGATTGATCAATACATTGTCGCGAGTGCGGATAAGCGATTTTCGTATACCGAAAAGGATTACGAAGAGCGAGACGACGCGGCGACCGACGAAGCGGTTAAACAGCTCTCCGATGGATCCACCGACGTGGTGTTCTTGTATTTGGGAGCCACCGACGAAGCGGGGCACGCCTCGGGATTCCATCCCGCAAACCCCAAGTACGTCGAAACGATCCAAGCGGCCGACGCAAAAATCGGCCGCGTCTTAGCTGCGATCGAATCCCGAGCGTCCTACCAAGACGAAGATTGGTTGGTCGTCGTGACGTCTGACCATGGGGGAAAAGGGACTAGCCATTCTAACGGCCACGAGGTCCCCGAAATTTTCCACAGCTTCCTAATCGTCAGTGGCGACTCAGCCGAGCGTGGCAAATTCGAGACCGATACCTACATCGTCGATGCACCGGCGACGGTACTAAAGCATTTGGGGATCGATGCGCCAGAGCACTGGCAACTCGACGGCAAACCAGTGGGATTGAAGAAATAACGTGAATTAGCGGCGTTTTATAGCATGCGGCTGAAAAGGCTGCGGTGTGTGCATTTAGAAAATAGGTGATCCCAGGTGTCGGTTGCCTCGGAATCATTGATTACAATGCGGGCACTCGCGGTTTCCTTCCCTCCCAAAAAAATCCTGCCTCACCATGAATCTGCGCTCTTTGGTTGCAATTCCCCTGCTTTGTTTTCTGTGCGGCCCGTCTCCGCTGTGGGCGATGGAACCGTCCGCCAGCGACGAACATGACGACTCGTCTACCGAGGCGGGGCACAGCTTTCACGGCGAAGCCTTTAATGAGGGACCGCGTCAAAAAGCGGTTCTGATTCCAGGGCTCGCCAAGATCAACTTCCCCACGTCGACCAAGTCCGAGCGGGCTCAGCAGTTTTTTGAGCAAGGCGTTGCGCAGCTGCACGGGTTCTGGTACCTCGAAGCCGAGCGTTCGTTTCGACAAGCGGCCAAAGAAGATCCCGAAATGGCGATTGCCTATTGGGGCATGGCAATGGCCAACGTCAACAATCGCAAACGGGCTCGCGGACTGATTGACAAAGCACTCGAGAAGAAGGACAAGGGAGCTGACAAACGCGAAAAACTTTATATCGATGCACTCAATCGTTATTTGCCAAAATTTGGTGATGACGCTCCGAAAGATGACAGCGACGCCAAGAAGAAACGAGCGGAAAACTTTATCGCCGATCTCGAAAAGATCTTGCACGAATATCCTGATGACATCGAAGCCAAAGCATTTTTGGTGCTGCAAATCTGGCTGGGTGACCGCGAAGGCGTCAAGTTGACCAGCCGTTACGCGGTCAACGCATTGCTAAGCGAGATCTTTGCAGTCGATCCGATGCATCCTGTTCATCATTACCGCATCCATCTATGGGATTCGGCGCAGCCCAAATTGGCACTCCAGTCGGCGGCAAACTGTGGACCCTCGATGCCGGGTGTGGCTCACATGTGGCACATGCCCGGACACATCTATTCCAAACTTCATCGCTACGCTGACGCAGCTTGGCAACAGGAAGCATCGGCGCGAGTCGACCACGCACATATGACACGTGCCCGGTTGATGCCTGACCAGATCCATAACTTTGCTCATAACAACGAATGGCTAATACGCAACTTGATCAATATTGGCCGTGTTCGCGACGCCATCGATCAAGCCCAGAACCTTGTCTCGTTGCCGCAACATCCCAAATACAACACGCTTGATAAACGAGGCAGCTACAAGTACGGACGCGAACGGTTGCTGCAGATTCTATCGCAGTACGCGTTGTGGGACGAATTGATCAAAGAGTCGGGCGGTTACTATTTGCCGCCCACATCGGACGCGGGGCAACAAGAGGAATGGTTGGGGTGGTTAGCCGTCGCCCATTTCCGTACCGGCAACGGGGCACGTGGTGCCAAAACACTTCGCTCGCTGAGTCGTCGCCGTCTCGCCTTGGAAACAAAACTGCTCGATTTGGCCGATGAATCGGCTGCCGAAAAAGAAACGGACAAAGAAGCGTCGGACGAAGAAGCGTCGGACGACCAAGCGGACGAAGATACCGCGGAGGATGTCGAAGAAGAAAAAACGGACAAGAAAGAGACGCCCGAGCAGATCAAGTCGCATCTTAAAACGCTGCGGACGATCATTGCTCGCGTGTCTGCCGCAGCGGCGTCGCATCGCCGCGACGAGGCAAAGTTCAAGACGCATGCCAAGCAGGCCAAGCTCGAACCGCTGATCGAAGCTCGCTGGTTGGCCGACGCACGTGATTTGAAGGGAGCGCTTGAGATTGCCAAACGCGAACATAAAAAGCGTCAGGGCGAGGTGCGACCGCTGGCAATTCTAGTCGATCTGCTATGGCGAAATGAACAAAAAGAGGAAGCCATCAAGCAATTCGAAACGCTGCGGACGCTGGCCGCCGATGCGGACATCGACACACCGCTATTGGCACGACTGAGTCATATTGCCAAGGCAGCGGGAGTCCAGGGGGATTGGCGAATCCCACGCGAACCGGCGGCGGATCTGGGTGAGCGGCCTGCTCTGGACAAACTTGGCCCGTTCCGCTGGCAAACCTACGAGGCGCCGACGTGGGAAGGGAAACTGCCCGATGGAACGCTAACGAGTGCCGAAGAGTTTGGCGGTCGACCTCGGATCGTCGTTTTCTATCTCGGATTTGGTTGCCTGCACTGCATGGAACAACTGCACGCGTTGTCGCCAAGGATTGACGATTTTCGTAAGGCGGGAATCGATATCGTGGCAATCAGCACCGAAGATCACGAGACGCTTAAAACTGGAATCGACAATTTTGACAAGCCTGTTGAGATCCCGTTGATTGCCGACGCCAAACAAGTGATTTTCAAGTCATACCGCTGCTGGGACGACTTTGAAAACCAGCCGTTACACGGTACCTTCCTGATCGATTCACGAGATCGGGTGCGGTGGCAAGACATCGGCTACGAACCGTTCATGGACGTTGATTTCTTGCTCGAAGAATCTCAGCGGCTACTGAAATTGCCGTAGTCGGCTGCGGGGCGAGCCCTCCATTTTCGAACCCTCAGGATGCCAAACAGGACGCCAAAGCGACGGATGCAGTATCGAGCTTGTCATTGCTGTGGTTTGATTCATCAATTGCCTGCATTGCAGGCGGGCGACCGCGCTCAGTGCACACGGTGTAAATCGATCCTTGCCGATGCGACTCCATCGCATCAAAGTGCTAGCCGAACGGCGGCCGCCTCGGTTGCCGCGTTTATCCTGTTTTGGCCTGCCGTGCTGCTGCCGATCCTCGAGATCGAGCGTTTGGGGCAACGTAATGAACAGAGCATTCTGAGCGGTATTCTCGACCTATTCCATCACGGCAACTACTTCGTCGGTGGCGTGGTGCTGTTGTTTTCGATCCTCTTTCCGCTGACGAAAATCGTGCTGCTCGTCGAACTCAGCTGGCTCGAAGTGTTACAGCGACGGCACAAGGCGTTCACGCTGCGATTGATGGAACACGTTGGCAAGTGGAGCATGATGGATGTCATGCTGCTGGCATTTTTGGTGATGATGGTCAAGCTTGGCAACCTCGTTCATTTTCAATTTGGCCCGGCGGTGGTTGCGTTCACATTGTGTGTGGCGATGAGCATGATCGCGTCGTTGTCGTTTGACCCCCATTCGATTTGGGAAGAAACAGAATGAGTGATCGCGACCAAAACGACGCAGACTTTCCCGTTGCGGAACTTGCCAAACCCCGTCTGGCGTGGTTCCGCCGTCACTCGCCAATGTGGTTGTTGACGCTGGTCTGCTTAGCCATCGCAATCGGATTGACTTGGTATTCGTCCGATCCACCCGGAACGCAAATCGTTTTGCATTTTGACGATGGGCATGGTTTGAAACCCGGCGACTCGATTCGTCATCGCGGAATTCAAATTGGGATGGTTGAAAAGGTTTCGCTTCGCCAAGATCTTAACGGGATTGATGTCACGGCGGTCCTGGATGAAGCGTCCTCGGCGGTCGCGTGTGAAGGATCTCGTTTTTGGATCGTTCGACCTGAAGTTGCCATCACTGGCGTCAGCGGACTAGAGACGGCGGTGGGGCCAAAGTACATCGCGGTAATCCCAGGCAATCCCGCACAGAAACAATTTGAATTTACCGGACTCAATGCAAAACCGCCCGACGATTTAGGCCGCGGCGGCATTGAACTCGTTTTACGAGGCGACGATCGCTGGGGCGTCCACCCTGGATCGCCGCTAACATGGCGAGGGATCGATGTTGGGCAAGTTCTCTCGAGCAGTTTGACGCCTGATGCGATGCATGTCGATATCCGCGTACGGGTGGACCAGCGGCACACCCGACTGCTTTCTCGCAATTCAAAATTCTGGGTGACCAGCGGCGTGCAAATGGGGCTGGACGTGACCGGGTTCGAATTTTCGGCTGAGTCGTTGACGACGATTGCACGAGGCGGCATCGCTTTCATGACTCCTGGCCCGATTGTCTCCGATGACGATGTCCAGCCGGGCGACGTTTTTACGCTGCACCGCCGGCGTGACGACGCGTGGCTCGAATCTGCGATGCCGCTGAATCTGTTGTCTCATTCACCGCCGCCGATGGCAGCGGTGGTTGCCACGTGGAAGCAGACCTATTTTGGGATTACGCGGACGCGATCGGATCACGCTGCAGCTCTGGCCGTATCGCTTTCCAATCAGGGCCAAGGCATCCTCGTTCCCTCGGATCTAATCGCGAACAAGGCGAACGCTGTCGAAGGCTCGTATCAATTGACATACCGCGGGAATAATGCCGAGTCCGTTCTCGATGCTCCCGTCTCTCCCGAGTCGCCCGATGGCATCTCGGTGTTCCAACTCGCAGAGAAAGCGGTTTCACCGAAGCAGGTTGTTGCGGCCGATCGGATGCGGATTCCGCAGGGGCCCGAAGACTGTTTTGCCGTCAGCCGGCGTTCTGGCGATAGTGAATCCGATGTCGTGATCGAAATGATCGGAGCCGAGCAATTAACGAATAGCGGTGCCCTTTGGAACTGTAGCGAGGCGAGGTTCAGCCGTGAGGTTTGGCATGGCGCCGCGGTGATTTCCAGCCGCGACGAAAAGGTGATCGGAGTGCTGTTGGTCAACGAAAAAGGGGTGCAAATTGCACCGCTTACCAACCTGCCGAGCGGTACAGAATAGCCCTCTCGCTAGCTTTGGAATTGTTACAAAACTGGTTTGAACTACCTTCGGAAGCATCATTTCGGCGTGACTTAGGTGTATAAATAACCTCTGTGATTCGCCTGTCAGGGCTCGCCAGCCGAGCGATCAGGGCGACTTCGATCCCGAAACCTCTCATCGCAGAAGAGTTTTACCATGGCACTGTGGTCACGAAACAATGAGCGTCAAGGATTGGCTCCGACAATTTGGCAACGGATGGTTTGCAGTTGGACGAGATGCGGAGTCGTGCTTGTCGCCTCCGCGCTCGCAATCCCCATGACAGCGTCCACCAGCTTTGCCGATGACAAAGCGGACGCGGCAAGCGAGACCAACAAGACAGAAAAGGCCGCTGGGGAAGAAAAAGAGAAAGAAGAAGTCAAGCCGATCGAAGTCCCCGACGGGACGGCAGAAGAATTGTTTGTCTTTATCGACAAGGTTAAAGGCGAGCGTGGTCGCACACTCGAGACCGTCATGCGATCGATGCAAGGTGTCTTTGATACGACCGAAAAAATTCGCGGCATCGAAGACCTCTCGCTCGAAGATGAACTCAAAGCGATTAACGAAGCATTAGTCGCACAGGCGATGTTGGCACGTTTCTCGCCGCTGGCTCGAGATCGATTGGCTACGTACATCGAGGAGCTGGCGAAAGATCCTCGTGCCGAAATTCAGCGACTCGCCGCGGCGGAACAACTCAAGCAAGAAATTCAATCCGTCCGCACTGCGTCGGACGAAAAGAAACGCGAGCTTGTTGACAAGGTACTGGCGATCATCGACGAAGGTGGGATTGATCAAACGAATTACCGAATGGCGTCGCAGCTCGCATATGCGATTGGCTACGGTGACAACACCGAATTGGCGGCCTCATTCTACGAATCCCTTGCGTCGCGATTAGAAAAAGCCGAGGACGCCAAGCTGCGTGACGCCGCACCGCGAGCCGCCGGTGCGGCACGTCGATTGCGTTTGCCCGGCAACTTCTTTGAACTCAGCGGCACGACCGCCGATGGGGAAACGTTCGATTGGAGTGCCTATCGTGGCAAAGTGGTGCTCGTCGATTATTGGGCCAGCTGGTGTGGGCCTTGTCGCGGCGAAGTTCCCAACATGAAAAAGAACCTCGAGAAATTTGGCGACGCTGGGTTTGCCATCGTTGGGATCAACATGGACAGCACCTCCGAAGCGTACGAGTCGTACGTTGAAAAAGAAGAGATCCCCTGGGTGAACTTGGTCAACTTTGAACCCGACAGCAAAGGATGGCAGCATCCGATGGCGGTTCACTACGGCGTCTCGGGAATTCCCACCGCGATCCTGGTCAACGGCGAAGGGAAAGTTATCTCGCTGAGTGCTCGCGGCAAAACGCTCGACAAACTGCTAGCCGAGACACTGGGCGAACCTGATGACGATGCCGAAGTAAAGGACGAAGAAGGCGAAGCGAAGGACGACGCGGCAGAATAACGCGTCAATGAAACACAGCATGGTTGCCCCCAAGCCGTGTCGCGAGGGGGGGCGGAATTCGC
Organism: Novipirellula sp.; assembly: GCF_041583735.1. NCBI lineage: Bacteria > Pseudomonadati > Planctomycetota > Planctomycetia > Pirellulales > Pirellulaceae > Novipirellula > Novipirellula sp. Next base: position 19,865 of record NZ_JBFHFD010000014.1, on the reverse strand, counting down.
TACAACATGATTCCTTCGTTGGACAGATCACTTCGCTATACCCCCGTAGCCAAACGGTCTGTCGATTGCCCTAAGGCCGGAACCGTCTTCTGATTTCCGCTGGGCTTTTACCAGCGGCATCGGAACAGGTCAGGTTATGGGTGATTTTCATTTACATATCACGAGCACGCTAGGGCTATTGCTGGGCGTCAGTCTGGCTGCGGGCGTGTTCGCTGATGTGTTCCATCTGCCCAAAGTCACCGCCTATCTGCTGGTGGGGCTGTTGGTTGGCCCCAGCGTTCTGGACTGGATTCCCGAAGTCCATGTCGACGGGCTCGAGCCGGTACTCGAGTTTGCGATGGCGATTGTGCTGTTTAATTTGGGGTGCGAATTTACGTTCTCCAAGGTGCGGCGAATCGCCGCTCACTGTCTGGCGTTATCGGCAGCCGAAATCCTGTTGACCTGCGGGTTGGTGACCCTCGGACTAAAACTATTTGGCTATGGCAGCAGCACTTCGATCTTGCTGGGATGCTTGGCGGTTGCCACCGCACCGGCGACGACGATCTTGGTGTTGAAGGAATTTCGCTCCGAAGGCCCGGTCACCGAGAGCACCGGTTTTCTGGTCGCTGTCAATAATTTTGCCTGTATCGTGTTGTTCGAGTTCGCCTTTCTTCTGATCCATCTGTTCCAAGGAAAATTGGACGTCACGATCACCAGCGAACTGCGATGGCTGGTCTCGAATCTGGGGACTGCCTTTGCGCTGGGTGTCGCCGGCGGCTTGATCATCAGCTACGGATGCGGACTTTTAAAATTCAGCCGCTGGTTGGTGCTGCTGATGGCGACCACGACTTTTTTACTGGGTGCATGTGATTCGCTGCACCTGCCCTACATGGTCACGTTCTTGGTGATGGGAGTGACGGTTGCCAATACGTCGGACATGAAAAACAAGATCGTCGGCGAATTGGACCACTTGTCCGGACTACTTGCGGTCGTTTTCTTTGCCGTCCACGGAACCCACTTGGACGCCAATGCGTTTATCGCTGCCGGAGGGATCGGAGCTCTCTATATTGTTCTTCGTATCGCCGGAAAATGGTTAGGCGTCTATGGTGCCGCACGGCTGACGCGGCAACCGCTCGAGGTGCGTCATTGGCTAGGAACATGCTTGTTCGCGCAAGCCGGCGCCGCGATTGCGTTATCCACGATTGCCGCGAACCGCGATCCCGAATTAGGCAAACCGATACAAGACATCATCCTCGGATCGGTGGTGGTGTTCGAGATCATCGGACCGCTGTTTATCCGCCAATCGTTGTTGCGGACCGGCGAAGTCCCGTTGGCTCAAGCGATCAATCACTCTAGCCGAACGCCGCTGGAGCAAGTGCGTGCGGTTGTCGACCGATTTCGTGCTGCGATTCGTCATGATGCACCCGAACGCACGGTCGCCAACAAGGTCAAAGTCAGCGACTTGTTACGCAAGACGAATGGTATTCATCAATCGGCGAATTTTGACGAGGTCATCGCGCATATCGAACACAGTCACGACAACACCTATCCGGTGGTTGATGAGCGAAAACGCGTGGTCGGAGTCATTCGCTATCCGCTGCTCAGTAACGTGATGTTTGACGAAAGCGTCACGACGTTGATTCGAGCCGAGGATTTGGCGAGCGAGACGGAATCGTTTCTCTACCCCGATGAACCCGCACAGCGTGCTTTTGAATTGTTCGAAGCCGAAACCGATGACTGTATTCCGGTCGTCGGTCGAGCGGAACCGAATGAGCTAGCCGGCGTCGTGCGTCGCAGCGACATCATGCACGCGCTGATCACTCAGCATCGCAAGACGAAATAGATGATTCGTTGGGTTTGTCACGAGAACATGCGACGACGAACCATGGCGATCGTGGCAAGTTGATCGGGTTTGAGAGTCATGGTTTGTTTTGCGGTTGCCAACGCCGAATCAAAATGATGATCGGCCAAAAACAGCATTGCTGGCTGCTGTAGCGATGCTTCATCCGCAATTGTCTGCAGTAACTTGCAGCCTTTGCCATTGATCCGGTGGGCGTAACACAGGTCGCTAAACAGCGATACCGAGGAATGGGCATTACGTGCGACGCGACGTTGAATTTGCCAGGCAACCAGCGACGAAACGATCACGATCGCAGCGGCGATTAACATCCATAGCGACGTATCGCTTGTTGCGGTCGCCGTTTCTTTGTAACGCAGGTTGACGTCACTCATCCGAGTTTCAGCGAACAACAGGAAGGACGCTAGATTGGCCATGTTCGAAAATCAAAGTACAGTGTGAATGGATGTTAGTAGAAACAGACGTGAAGTACAGATGTTAAATAATGTGTGGCGAATCGCTTCCGGCATTAGAACGTCTTCATCGCTTCTCGATATCGGATCGCCTTAATCGCAGCGTCACTCACGGGACAGGGTGGCAATGCAGACATTTCTTTAAGCAGCGATAGCGTGCTGTTGCTTTCGGCTCGTGACATGACTTGGCATGCGAGCACGCGTGCTTCTTGATGGTCTTCGCGAGAGATCCGCTCGAACGAATCGCTCAGCAAATCGACGGCGGCCAAGGCATCCGCTGCGGCGATAGCATCCATCCGTTTGTTGAGCACGGGATGACGGAGCCCGTCGCGTATCCGTGCGATTGCTTCGGTATCGATCGTCATCACCACACGTCCCAACGCGCGACGATGCTTTTCGGGCATGTCCGACAATCGGTGCAACATCGCGTCGGCGTGCAGCGGGCTGAGGATGCGGCGAACCGAACGAACCAGCGAAGCATCTTGATGGTCAAGCAATTGAATCAAATGATCAAGCAGCAACGCGACTGGATCCGCAGCAATCGCATCTTGATTCCCGCTGGCGATCAACAGCGCCGCTTGATGCCAAATTTCGAAATTGGGTATGCTGCATTTCATCATTCCGGCAACCGCCGCAGGAATGCAGCCGTGACCATCACGATGAATGGCCGCTACGATCGTTCGCAGATACACCAAGGGATCGCCGCCTGATTGACTGTAAACATGGATCGCAGCAGCACGATGATTCGCACTGATCGCATCCATTAGCGAGTCATCGTCGGCACAACACTTGGGCATCCCGAGTTCTTGCAGATTCTTTAACACGGTCGGCGAGGGTTCTTCGCCAATCGCACGCAATAGCGAATCACGAAACACGTCGTCCGTGCGGCTGGCCAAAATCTCAAGTAAGAACGAAGGCACGTTGCGGCGACAGATAAACCCAGCCAACAGTTCGACCATTCCAGCACGCTGGGTGGTCAGCAATCGGTTGCCGATCATTTTGCAATATTCGGAGCTGGATGATGTGAATTGCCGCAATTCGGCATCGGCCCAAGTCGAATTGACCAAAAAGGCATCGATCAATTGCTCGTTTTTGTGTTTGTGGATCCGCTGGACCGATCCGGAAAGTGCGGCAACGACGGGAGTGCGAACCGACGGTTTGTCTCGATTCGCCCGTGCCTCGTGCCCGAGTTCATGTGCCAGCTGTAAAATCGCATCGGTCGCGGCTTCACGAATGGTTTCGGATGAATGCGACTCTGCAATCGGAATCAAATCGACCAACAATGGGTACAATCCGATCATCACCGACGCGTTGATCGCGTGAGCAAGGTTGTCGTCTTGGTCTTGCAGCGATTTCTGGACGGCTGGCGTAATCCAAGCTTTCCGCTTGCGAAGTTGGCCAAACAAATCAGGTGGAAAAATATCCCATCGCGACAGCACCGCTTCGGCGCAATGCGGCTCGCTTCGCTGCAACAACGACTCGACGGAATGCGACCGCACTATTTCGCTGCTGTCTTCGAGCGCGATCAAAAGCAAATCCACCGCAGCGGCATTGCGGGACTCTGCGAGCGTTGCGAAAGTGAGTGAAGGACCTTGCATTCTTCTTCAAATGACAATGTTGGGGGTCTCGATATCAATCCGACGTGCCAAGAAGGACATTCACCATCATGTCGTCAGGCAACCGTAGCTTGATGAAGTGCGTGAAATCGTATTGCCAGCGGAAAATCTGTTGCTCAGTCAAGGTGAATCGACACCGCAAACGTCACAAACGGCATAACCGAGTCGATCGGCACCTATTTGTGGGGTGAGACAACCCGCGCATGCGACATGCCGTCGGCTTTTTGTCGGTTTCGATTCCACGGGCGTATGCTCTATAATCATGGTGAGGCACCGGGGATCGCGGCGGCCTCGCACCCGCGATGCAAACCACCCACTTGGGCATCAACCACGAACCTACAACCCTTTGTTAATCCAATGAATCAACGTCCCGCAAACATTGTTCTCGAGGAATCCTTTTTGGACGTTCGAGCAAAGGTGCTCGAAATCGCCGCGGTACTCGATCGCGTCGATCGCTCGCTGCAAGACGGCGCACCGCTGGACGAAGACATCAGCGTTCGACGCGATAAGATTCATGATGCGATTCGGTTGCTGCTGAGCGAAGAACCCGATCGTGCCGAACGGGTGCAATTGCTATTCTCGCGAAAATATTCTCCCGCTTGGCGGTCAGAATTAAAAGTCGATTGAATTGGCCCTTAGGACTACGTTCCCGTTGGCCCCGGGGAACCGTTTGCGAAGCACCATCCTCTATCACTCTCACACCATTTGATCTCGAGCTAATTTGCCATGGACTACATCGACCCCCACATTCACATGGTGTCTCGGACCACCGACGACTACGCGACGCTGGCGCGGATGGGATGCGTGGCGATGAGCGAGCCGGCTTTCTGGGCAGGCTACGACCGAGGCAGTGTTGACGGGTTCCGCGATTACTTTCGCCAACTGACCGAAACCGAACCCAAACGCGCGGCCGCGTATGGGATCCAACATTTCACTTGGCTGTGCATCAACGCCAAGGAAGCTGAGAATGTTTCGCTGTCGCGTGATGTGATCGCAATGATCCCCGAATTCCTCGAAGCCGCCAACGTGCTCGGGATCGGCGAGATCGGGCTGAATAAGAACACTCGCAACGAATCGATCATCTTCCTCGAACATCTTGAATTGGCGATCAAACACAACCAATCGATCTTGATTCACACGCCCCATTTGGAAGATAAATTCCAAGGCACACGGATGATTCTGGATATGTTGTCCGACGATCAACGACTCGACCGCACCCGCGTCCTTGTCGATCATGTCGAAGAGCATACGATTGCCGAAGTGCTTGATCGAGGTTTTTGGGCAGGCATGACGCTGTATCCAGTCACAAAATGTACGCCGGAACGAGCGGCGGACATGATTGAAATGACCGGAGGCGAACGGTTGCTCGTGAATTCGGCGGGCGATTGGGGGCCAAGCAAACCGACTGCGGTTCCCGATTTGATCTTTGAATTACGTCGACGCGGTACTCGAGAATCACTGATCAAAAAAGTGGTTTATGACAACCCGATTGAGTTCTTCTCGCAAAGCTCTAACTTTAAATTCAAACCACGCGACGTCTCCTAGAGGTTGGAGACTGCTGATCTGCTTCGAAGCGGCACGCCGCGGGGCCCAATACCATCTACTTTTGGGTAGCGGTGCGGCGCGGGGGCTCGTCCGGTTGATTTAGCGAGCCGTGATGCGTGCGTGGCGGGGTTTTTGCACACGACCTCCTCCGCCTTACGGCTGAACTCCTTTGCGTAAAAAATTTCACTAGATCAACTCTTCGCCAAGATGGCAAACCTTGATGAGTTCCGCATCCCTTAGTAGCACCGCGTCAAACCAGCGAAGTGGACATGGATTCGGAACCATCGCAGGGGTCTTTACGCCCTGCATGTTGACGATTCTTGGCGTCATCATGTTTTTACGGTTTGGGTTTGTGGTTGGCCAAGCCGGGATTATCGGCACCATGGCGATCGTGTTGTTCAGCAACGCGATCACATTGTTGACCACGCTTTCGTTGTCCGCGATCGCCACCAACACCAAAGTCGAAGGGGGCGGTGCGTACTTTTTAATCAGCCGCAGTTTGGGCGCAGAATTTGGCGGCGCGATCGGTCTCGTCTTCTTCGCCGCTCAAGCGTTATCGGTGGCAATGTATGTGATCGGGTTTACCGAAGCATTGGTCGGCTATTTGCCCGACGGAACGTCGCCTACGTTGGTCGCATCACTTACCAATATCGCGGTGTTTGCCTGTGTGGCTATCGGCGCCGCGTGGACGATGAAGCTGCAGTTTCTGATTCTAGCGGCGGTGCTGTTCGCCCTGTTTTCGTTTTACGCTGGAGCTTGGACGCAGTTTGACGCGGGCATCTTTCTGCAAAATAAGGGCAGCGGGTTCAGTGGCGGTGAGTCGTTTTGGACCGTGTTCGCGCTGTTCTTTCCTGCAGTGACAGGGATTATGGCGGGAGCGAACATGTCGGGCGATCTCCGTAACCCCGCTCGCTCGATTCCCTTGGGAACCCTCGCTGCGGTCTTTGTTACCGGGCTGATCTACATTTCTGAAGCGATTCTGATTGGCGGATGTCGTGACCGCGAAACCTTGATCACCAACAACTTGGTGCTCTCGGATATTGCGGTGATGCCTGCTTTGATCGCTGCGGGGGTATTCGCCGCAACGATCTCTTCGGCGTTGGGCAGCATGATGGGAGCACCACGGATTCTGCAGTCCTTGGCCCGCGACCGTTTGTTCCGTTGGCTTCAACCACTAGGGATCGGCTCGGGTGTCAATTCGGAACCACGACGCGCCATCTTTGTGACGTTTTTGATCTCGCAAGCTGGCATCCTGCTTGCCGACCTCAACACGATTGCACCGCTGATCACGATGGCATTTTTGGTGACCTATGGGCTGCTGAATCTCGCGACCTTCTATGAATCGATCACCAAAAACCCGAGCTACCGCCCTCGATTCAAATTTTGCCACTGGACCACGTCGCTCGCCGGTGCGATCGGTTGTGGCCTCGTCATGCTGTTGATCGATTGGCAATGGGCGTTTGTAGCGATTTCACTGTTCGCCGCTCTGCATTGGTATTTGTCAAAAATCGATCTGTCCGCCGATTTCGGTAACGTCACGAGTGGTTTGCTGTTCGAACGCACACGCAAGAATTTGCTGAAACTCGAAGGCGAGCTTTATCATCCCAAAAATTGGCGACCGTTCGTGTTGGCGCTCAGCGGCACCGGTTTTTCGCGTCCTCATCTCGTGGTTTTTGGACATTGGTTGACGTCACGGACAGGCATTTTGACGCTCGGGCAAGTCATCCAAGGTGAATTGGATGATCGCCATCGGCGTCGAATCTCGCAGGAAAGAATGTTGCACGCAATGATTGGCGAGCATGGGCTGAACGCGTTTCCCGCCGTGGTGGTCGCCAGCGACTATGTGACCGGCGTCGAAGCACTGGTACAGTGCCAAGGATTAGGTCGACTGCGTCCCAACGCCGTGTTGCTTGGTTGCCCGCTTTCGGTCGACCGTATGAAGATTTTCGGTGGCCTGCTGCGCAACCTACAAGGGCTATCGCGTAGTGCCGTCGTGCTCCGCCGCACGGATGAACCCGCCGATGACTGGAAACCCCCAAGCGGCACGGTCGACGTTTGGTGGCGTGGACGTGCCAATGGCGAATTGATGGTGCTGTTGGCACACCTACTACTGCAGAACGAAGATTGGCGGGGACGTGAGTTGCGGCTGTTGCGGGTCGTGGACAACGAAGCCGGAATCGACGATGTACGAAATCACCTGAATGGTTTATTAAAAGCAGCCAGAATCCCCGGCGTTACCAAAGTCGTCGTTTCGAAGGATCCTGAATTAGCGATCCAGACGACAAGCCGTAACGCCGCGATGGTATTCCTGGGCATGCAACCACCCAACATCGGCGACGAAGAGGCGTTCTTCTATCGCACTGAAAAGTTGGCGGGCGGTTTGTCGCGAGTCGTCTTTGTCCAAAGCGCAGGGGGGATGCGACTCGAGTCCTGAGCAGGGCCCTGAATCACAATCTTACTTGTCATTGGATTGTCCCATTTTTTCGTTTGCCCCCTATTTGTGGGCTGGTGATGCTCGCTGTGGAGGCACATGGAGAGGGTTGGCCGTCGTAAGCTGGTCGCAATGCGGGTATAAAATCCATTGTGTGGTGAAATTGTGGTGCCGATTCCATTACACTGTGCGTTTGCAAACGCGTTTGTAAGCATCAAGATTGGGCCTTCGCGTTCGATCGATTCCCCCCCTTTTTCCTGATTGGCTTTCCCTCCATGACCAAATCTCCCTCAGGGCAAATTGACCACGTTCTGACCGAAGATCGTTTGTTCCCGCCCCCCGCCGAATTTACTCAGAAGGCCGTTTTTTCGACGACGGACCAGTATCAGGAGATGTACAAGCGTGCGGCTGAAAATCCGGATGACTTTTGGCGTGAAGAAGCGCTCGAGCATCTGCATTGGTTCGAGCCGTTCGGCGAAGTGTGCAAGTGGAATCCGCCTCACGCCGAGTGGTTTGTTGGTGGAAAAACCAACGCCAGCTACAACTGTTTAGATCGACACATCGACGCCGGCCGAGGCGATCGCGCGGCCATCATTTGGGAAGGCGAACCGGGCGATTCGCGGACCTTAAGCTACAGCGAGCTTCGCCGCGAAGTCTGCAAATGCGCCGAAGGACTCAAGCAGCTCGGCGTCGGCGCAGGCGACGTGGTCAGTATCTACATGCCGATGACGCCCGAGCTTGCGATCTCGATGTTGGCTTGTGCCCGCATTGGTGCAGTCCACTCGGTTATTTTTGCGGGCTTTAGTGCCGAGTCGATTGTCGATCGGAACAACGACGCCGGTGCGAAATTGATGATCACCGCGGACGGGCTGTACCGCCGAGGCAAGATTTTGCCGCTCAAGAAAACGGTGGACGAAGCGCTCGAAAAATCGCCCACCGTCAAACACTGCTTGGTGCTAAAGCGTACCGGCCAAGACGATGTGGCGATGACCGATGGTCGTGACGTGTGGTGGCACGATGTGGTCGATACTCAGCCCGGTGAAATCGCTGCCCAGCCGATGGACAGCGAAGCATCGCTATTCATCCTGTATACCTCCGGCAGCACTGGGAAACCCAAGGGAATTCGGCACACCACGGCGGGCTACAATCTGTGGGCCAAACGAACGTTCCAGTGGGTGTTTGATCATCGCGAGGACGATGTCTATTGGTGCACCGCCGATTGTGGCTGGATCACCGGGCACACCTATATCGTCTATGGTCCGTTGTCCGCAGGGGCAACCTGTTTGATGTACGAAGGGGCACCCAACTTTCCTGCCGAAGATCGTTTCTGGGAGCTGATCGAGAAGTACAAAGTGACGATTTTGTACACCGCTCCGACCGCAATTCGTGCGTTCATCAAATGGGGCGACGAGCATGTCGACAAGCATGATCTATCGAGTTTGCGATTGCTGGGAAGCGTTGGCGAAGGGATCAATCCCGAAGCATGGATGTGGTACCACAAAAAGATTGGCGGCGAGCGTTGTCCGATCGTCGATACATGGTGGCAAACCGAAACAGGCGGCATCATGATGAGTCCGCTGCCGGGGATCACAGCAACCAAACCGGGGTCGTGCACCACGCCGCTGCCAGGCGTTGTGCCTGCGATCGTGGACGAAACCGGAAACGAAGTCGACGACCACCACGGCGGGATGCTGTGTATCGCCAAACCGTGGCCGGGCATGCTGCGAGGCATCTGGGGTGACGAAGACCGTTATGCCGAACAATATTGGTCGATGGTTCCCGGGAAATATCTCACCGGCGATAACGCGCGTCGAGACAAAGATGGCTACTACTGGATCATGGGCCGCATCGACGATGTGATCAATGTCTCAGGACACCGGCTCAGCACGATTGAAGTCGAAAGTGCACTGGTCAGCCACGCTGCGGTTTGTGAGGCGGCGGTCGTGGGACGGCCCGATGAGATCAAAGGGCAAGCCATCGCGGCATTTGTCACGATCCGTGATCGCGAACCCGACGAGGCGTTGCGGAACGAGTTGAAGCAGCATGTGCGGAAGCAGATCGGAGCACTCGCGCAACCCGATGATCTGCGGTTCACTGCATCGCTGCCGAAAACACGAAGTGGCAAGATCATGCGTCGTTTGCTGCGAGATATCGCGTCGGGCAACGAAATCGGTGGCGATACGTCGACGCTCGAAGATTTCTCGGTATTGGCCAAGATTCGCGACGACGAATAGGCACCTCCAGAGCGACATTTCCGGTAGCGAAACTCGCCAAGAGTCTCAGATGCCGCGATGGCAGTGACGAACGTCTTCGCGACATTCGCTACGCGGTATTCTTCGCGACTTTTGCTACGCGGTATAACGTGTCACGGCCGATTCGGGATACCCGTCATAGAAACGGCGGATCCAGTGTCGGCCGGACCACTGTTGTAGATGCCGCTGCCATCCGTTTCGCTCGAGCAGTCGGTCGCTGATCGCGCCGTTGGTGACATGAGCGACGATCGCGGCAGCCTTGCGAATGCGGGCAATTTCTTCGAGCACACGGATGGCACCGATAAAGGTCTTGTAGCCTGCTTGATTCCCCGAGCGAATGTAGTCGAGCGTCAAGAAGCCGGGCATGCCAAACGGTTGATGGTAATCCAGCCAACAGACGTCGTCGTTCATTCGCCCATACTTCGATTGCCACCACACCTGGGCAACCGACACGCTGCCCGCGACGAGCCGCCGCTGGACTTTGACAAACCGGCCACCTTGCATCACGATTCGGCCACACCTCCACGAACGCAACTGCGTTTGACCATCGTGAATGTCGGTGATGAAACTCGGTCCAAACATGGTCCTGTTCTCGTTTGTTGGTCCGATGCAATTTTGGGGGTAGCGAATGTCAGCAAGACTTTTGCCGGTGAGGAGGCTGACCGAAACTCACTCGCAAGTTTCGCTACCTTGAGTATTTTGCTACTGGTGACAGGCTGGCAGCCTATTTCACGTTTAGGCGGCGGCTTGTTGTCCGTTCGCGATCGGTAAGCGAATCACGAATGCGGTGCCGCGACCGACGGTGCTTTCCACTCGGATGCGACCTTTATGGGTGTCGATGATTTCTTTGCATGCGGCCAGCCCCAAGCCGGTGCCCCCTTTTCCTGATTCGTCGGGCCCTGCCTTCGTGGTAAAGAAGGAATCAAAAATGCGAGGGAGTTCGGACTTAGGGATTCCGCAACCGCTGTCGCGAATCGTCAACTCCACCCACTCGTCCTGTGTCGATCGGGCAAGCTTGACGAGGATGGTGCCCCCTTCGGGCATCGATTGTCGTGCATTGATCAGCAGGTTCAACAAGACGCGTTGGATCTGATTGCCGCTGGCGAATGCTTTGGGAGCCGAAGTATCGATTTCGGTTTCGATGCTGATGCGGTACTTTCGCATCTCACGCTCGAGCAGCACCAAAGAATCGTTGATGATGCTGGCCAAATCAGTCGGCTCCATCGATTCACTGCGATTGCGAGCTTGGGCCAAAATCGTGTTGGTGATCTTGGCGGCTCGTTCGGACGCTTCGAGGATTTTGCTGAGCGCCTTATCGCGGCTGGCGTCATCGCGATTGCGAATTCCCAACTTCGAATAATTGATCACCGTCATCAACACGTTGTTGAATTCATGAGTCGCGGTGCTCATCAATTCGCCTAGCGACGCGAGGCTTTGCAGTTTCCGCATCTCCGCACGAAGGTATTGGATTTCCGCTTGAGCGTCGTTGCGAGATGGCAGAGGAGATGATGACATAGTGATACGATTTCATGCGAGCGAATGCGGCCGGTTCATCGACACAGTCGCTGCGGTGGACCAGGTGGCACGGATGCCAATGCGACTGTAAATGATCTATCGTCGAAGCCCGTCGATCCGCTACACCTCGTATGATCGTACCTGCATAGTTTGCCACGCTCGCCGAGTCGATCGGTGTCCATGGGCTGCGAAAGGATTCCGACTAGGCAAACTGTTTTCATTAGCCCGCTATTTTTGCCCCGGCACGCTATTGTTGCCCCGGCACTTTAGTTTTGCCCCGCCACTTTCGTACTGTGTGATGGATCGACCGATGCGGAATCAACCAAGTGATTCAAAAATTGCTGAGGAAAACGTGGTTCAGCGACTGCGCCGTCGCACGCAACAAGCTCGCGACTTGGGATTTCATGTCCGTACCGAATTGCTCGATGGGCAAGAACCGTCGTGGTGCATGATCGGCAAGCGAAAAACGATTTTCATCGATCTCGCCCAAACCGCAGCCGAGCAGCTTCGCCAACTCGAAGAATCGATGTCCGAGTACCAGCAGCGTTTGCGGCAATCACGCGAATCGATGAATCCAGCAGCATGAGCGCGGGCGGTTTCTGATTCGACGTCGCCCCCCCAAAAAACGGCTCTTTTTTCGCTGTCAGAGGCCGAAATAGCGTCGCTGACTACTTTTCAGCCTCACGACACGGCACAATAGGCAGATCATGATCTGGTTCTGTTGACTCGCTGCGATATTTTTGAGGCCGTTGTCCTGTGTTTTCTCGCCGAATGAAGCTGTCCGCTGCCTCTGGTTTTTGCTATCGATTTGGAACCGGCATCAAGGCGGGGGCCGATTTGCTAGCGATGCTGCAGAGCGAAGCGGGATATGGGCCACCCCGCCAACGCGCGGCGATGGTGGCGATTCGCGAGGCGGCCAAACAGGGTGAGCTGCTGAGTGAATCGATGAAGCGAGAGGAACCGTTTTTTCCACCGCTGTTGATCTCGATGGTTCGCGTGGGCGAAGCCACGGGGCGACTAGAACGTGCCCTACTTTCGCTGGCCGAGCATTACAAACACCGATTGGCGCTGCGTCAGAAATTTATCAGTTCGCTCGCATGGCCTGCGATTCAATTGATTTTGGCCGTGTTGGTGGTGTCGCTATTCATCTGGTTGATGGGCCAATTTAATATGGCCGACATGCTCGGATTCGGGCTGACCGGCACCCAGGGCGTCTTGAAACTGTGGGGTTACTTGTTTGTCTTTTCGCTATTCGTTGGTGCGGCCATCTGGGCGTTCATGCGGAATGTCGGCGGGGTCCAGAATTTGATTCCGCTGCTCTACATGATTCCGGTGTTCGGCCCAGCTTTGCAAACGATCACGTTGTCGCGATTTTGTTGGACCTTGTCGCTAAGTCTGGATGCGGGACTCGATCCGATTCGCTCGATCTATTTGGCGCTCGAAAGCACCGATAGCGACTACTACAAAAGTGTCGGCAGGGATGCCGAAGAGGCGATCCTCGGTGGCGATTCACTCTCGGGGGCATTGAAGGTGACGCGGTTGTTTCCCGACGAATTCATCACTCGCGTGGAGATATCAGAGTTGTCAGGAACCGACGCCGAATCGATCGATATGCTCGCTCAAGAGTATGACGAGAAAGCGAAGCGAGCGGTCGGTACACTGGCAGGACTTGCGACCGGCATCGTCTGGCTCGGCACCATGGGGGTGCTAGTCTTTTTGATCTTGAGGATCGCCTTAAGCATTGGCGGCGCCTACAGCGACGCATTGCAGCCAATCTAAGAAGAAAGCCGGCCGGATCCATTCGCCCCAAGCGATGCAGATCTGGGACGCAGATCCGCAGGATGCGAAAGCGATGGCGAGTTCGTCTTCAGCCGCCATGCCGGAACTTCGCTGCGCCGGGTTCCGGTCTAAAAAAGTCCGATCCTAGGAATCGGTGGTCGTGATGACGATGCCATCGTCCACGGGGATCTGGTCGGGAGACGTCAGCAAGCTGTCGCTGAGCGTGAAGATGATAAAGATCCCAAGAAACACGAAGGACGAGACAAATACGACGGCGTTGAACGGTTTGTCATACAGGACGTGCATGAAAAACATGACGACAAGCGACGCTTTGACCGTCGCGATCGCCATCACCACGACCACATCGTAATCGCCGAAAAAGCTAAAACTCGCTTGCGCGACAGTGACGATTGTCAAGAAAACGAGCGCGGCGAAGACGCCGAACAAAATCGGTAACGGCAACGGGTGAGCAAAGTCATAGCCTTCGCGATGTTCACCAGCGGCATGGTCAGAAGAAGCGGTATCGTGAGCGGACATAATCGGTAAATCGAATGAGTTGTGTTAGTCGTCAAGCCGAGGCCCCGGTTGGATACGTCCGCGAGTGCGATGACGTGGGGCCGCATAAACCAATGAACGCGTTAGCGAATCAGATACAACAATGGGAACAGGTAGATCCAAATCAAGTCGACCAAGTGCCAATACAAACCGACATAGTCGACAGGGCCAAAGTAGTTGTGATTGAATTCTTGGCGAACGGATCGCACCAACAACCAAACCAACACACCAATGCCCGCCAGGATGTGGATCGCGTGGACTCCGGTCATGCAGTAGTAGATGCTAAAGAAGACCCCTGCTCGGCTCGGTGTCAAAAATTCACTCGGTACCGAATCGATCGTCGCATCAATTTCGTATTGACCCACGATAGCCGACCCGCTGGCCATCGCCGCTTGACGCTCCATCGCACTCAACTCGTTCTGAACCCCGGTGTTGGTTGCGTCGGTAGCCAATCGCTCTTGCACGCCGTACTCGGTTCCCGCAACTTGGTTTTCAAGCGTCGCAAGTGATTCTGGTTTCGTGTGTTCTGCGTTTTCGGCATGTTCGTGACTCGCGGCAACCGCATGGTGGTCACCAGCGTGCTCGCCCGACTCGGTGGCGTGAGCTTCGGTCGAATCGCCACTCTCGAGAATCGTCCCCAGTCCAACGCCACCAAAGAAGCTTGCACAAACGACGATCAAAGGCAGTGCGACGGCGGCTTGGAATTTTTTACCTTGAAGTACCGCGATCGCGTACCAAACCGCCACCCCGATCAGAGCGATGATGAAGGGGAAACAGATCCACAACAAATAGTTGGGACCACCTTCGTGATGCGGATGAGCGGGGTCGTAGCTAAAGAGTCCCGCAGGCAACAATCCCATGTGGAATTTGTGCGAGTACTCGATCGCTTTCACACCCAAGAAGACCATCGCACACGACAACGTGGTAGCCAGCAGTGCGGTCAAGCCTTTGTGGTTCTCGGTTTGTGAACAACGAACGGCCCATGCCATCGTCAACGAGCTGAACAGCAGCACGCCGGTGTTGATCGCACCAAGCTTGGTGTTGAGGAACTGGCTGCAACCCTCGAAGACTTCGGGACGCAACGAGCGAAAGATCGCGTAGGCGCAAAACATGCCACCAAAGAACAGGACTTCGGTAACAAGGAAGATCCAAATGCCAAGCTTGCCACTGTCGAACTGTTGTTCAGGAGTGTCAAAATGATGCGCCAAGTACGACGGGTGATCGTGGTCATGATCATGAGCGCCGTGAGCGTCAGTCGCGGAATCAGCTTCGAGAGTGGACATGAAGATTGGAAGCAGGAAAAAGGTTGAAAATGTCAGGGACAACGGCCGCCGCAAAACGACGGCCGTCAAACAAAAACGTTAGCAACTAGTGCTTGTGGCTAGCGTGAGCGGGCGATTTGTCGGGATCCGACTCAGGAGCCAGCTTACGTTCAGGTTGAACCGTCACGTAACGTTCATTCGATTCTTCCCACTCGATGTCGTGGAAGTCATAGGGGTCGCCAACAACCGGAGCACGCTCAAAGTTGTAGTACGGCGGTGGGCTGGTGCAGTGCCATTCCAAAGTCGCTCCACCCCAAGGGTTCGCAGGAGCTCGTTTGCCACGGAACAACGAATGCATCAGGGTGATAAAGGCGACCAAGATGCCGAAGCCCAGCAGCATCGCACCATAGGTGCTCATTTGATGCAAGAAAGCAAACTCGGGATCGTACGTGGCGTAACGTCGTGGCATCCCACGGCTACCAAGCACGAACTGTGGCAAGAACGTCAAGTTGAAACCAAGGAATACGAGCACGGCCGAAATCCGGCCACCCGTCTCGTTGTACATTTTGCCGAAGAACTTTGGCCACCAATGGAACACACCGCCAAGGAAGGCGACCAGGGTTCCACCCACCATCACGTAGTGAAAGTGAGCGACCACAAAGTAAGTATCGTGCAAGTGCTGGTCGGTCGCCAAGGTTCCCAAGTGCAACCCAGTTAAACCACCAATCGTGAACAAGAAGATGAACGAGATGCCGTAGCACATCGGGCTGGTCAAACTAATCGACCCTTTGTACATCGTCGCCAACCAGTTGAAGACCTTGATCGCTGACGGAATCGAAACCGTAAAGGTCAACGCACTAAAGACGATGGTTGTCAGCGAGCTCATTCCGGCGGTGAACATGTGATGTCCCCAAACCAGGAAGCCCAGCAATGCAATCGCGATGGACGAGTAGGCGATAAAGCGATAGCCAAAGATGTGCTTGTGGCTGTGAACGCTGATGATTTCGCTGATGATACCGAACGCTGGCAAAATCATGATATAGACGGCAGGGTGACTGTAGAACCAGAAAAAGTGCTGGTAGGTCACCGGGTCACCATTGAACTCAGGATTAAAAATCCCGATCTGCATCGTTCGCTCGGCGATCAGCAATAGCAGCGTGATACCAAGTACCGGTGTCGCCAAAACCTGAATAATGCTGGTCGCGTACGTTGCCCATAGGAACAACGGCATCCGGAACCATGTCATTCCCGGCGGACGCATTGTGTTGATCGTGACGATGAAGTTCAAACCGGTAAAGATCGAGCTAAAACCGAGAATGAACGCACCCATCGTGGCCATGATGACCGAGGTGTCTGTCGTCGTACTGTAAGGAGTGTAGAACGTCCAACCTGTATCGAGTCCACTCGAAAACAGAGCCATGACGAAGAAGATTGCCCCGAACACCCACAAGTAGAAACTACTCAAGTTCAGTCGGGGAAAGGCAACGTCCTTTGCCCCCAGCATCACCGGAACCAGGAAGTTACCGAGTGCCGCAGGCACACTGGGAATAATGAACAGGAAAACCATGATCGCGCCATGCAGCGTGAACACTTGGTTGTAAATGTTATTCGCGTTGGCACCTTTGAACATCCAACCGCTAGGGTCCATCAAGTGCAAGCGAATCGCCAATGCGAGTAGCCCGCCGAAGGCAAACGCGACCGTGACCCCAATCAGGTACATCACGCCAATTCGTTTGTGGTCGAGCGTGAACATCCAACTCAGAATTCCCTTGGAATTCGTCAGATAGTTTTCTCGCTCGGTGGGAAACCCAGGGTCGCGAACGGTTCCAGCAGACATCTCAAATACCTCGTCGAACGCAGGAAATGCGTCAGTCTTCTATCGTTGAGCCGACAAACGTCGGTCGTTATTTCAAATGGTTTCGGTTCACAGCTTCATTCTGAAGGCTGCTGCGGTGGGGCTCAAGGACGTTTTTCTCGATCTACGAAAGACACGAGCGAAAAACAATCGTTTACGCCACCCGGTTTACTCAGTCTTTTCTTCTGCTTTTTCCTCGGCCGAAGCTTCGGGAGTCGCCACTGCGTTAGCCGACAGCGACTTGATGTACGCTACCAGCGAATCCAAGTCGTCGTCGCTCAGTTGGCCCTTGTAACTAGGCATCACAGGTTGAAAGCCAGCGACCACCTTGGCTTTTGGCACGAGAATCGACTCGCGAACGTAGTTCTCGTCCATCATCACCTTCTCGCCATTGGCCAAGGCACGCATGGTCCCAAATGCGTCTTTGTAGGTTGGACCTGTTCCGCTGGTGCCATTGTTCGAGTGGCAACCGACGCAACCGCGACGGGCATACAGTTTCTCTCCGTATGCTTCCAACGTGTCGGTACCACGACTGCTGTATTTTTTGATCCACGCGTCGAGGTCTTCACGTGTTTCGTGAACCACAACAACGGTTTGCATTTGCGAATGGTCTTGGCCGCAATATTCGGCACAGTACAGGTCGTAGAATCGGTAGCCATCGGGGGTGAATTGCCATTTGTCGTAATCCCAAGGCGTAGCACTTTCTTTGGTCCACTGAGTCGCCTTGGCGAGTTCTTCGTCGCTGACTTTCTCGGTCACCTTTGTGGGGTGGAACCACATGTAGTTGTAACGACCGGGAACGATGTCTTTCTTGGCGCGGAACGCAGGGATATACAGACTGTGAATGACATCACTGCTCTGCATGGTCAACTTAACTGGCTCGTTGACCAACAGGTGCAATTCAGGATGGTAGGTGCCGCGACCATAATCCATCGACCAACTCCACTTGGAGGATTGCACTCCAATTTCGTTGGCACCTTCAGGAATGGTTCGCATGTCGAGGTAAGCTCGGGCGCCCATCACAAACATGCCGACCATGAAAATGGAGGGGCCAATCGACCACAACAATTCGATCGGGGTGTTGTGCGAGACTTGGCTATCAGCCTTCTGCCCCTTAGCCTTGCGATACTTTGCAGCAAAGTAGAACAGGCAGATCGAAATTGGAATGAAGAAGATAAAGCAGACGACGGTGATGGCATAATAAAGCCAATCCGAGTCTGCAGCGAACGTCGACGCGGAATCCGGAAACCAAGCGTAGTCTTCGGTGTAATCGCTCAGCAGGGAAAATGCGGCAGGTAACATAGCCATCGTTTATCTGTTAGTCAGTTGCAAAATAAAATTTGGGTTCAAGCCGGCGTCGTCGCATTCGCTCCGGCGATTTCTCGATTGGTTGCAATCGAGGTTACGTTTCGGTTTTTACGCTCGTGTCGTTTTCGTCAGCATCGGTCATCACTTCGGCGTCTGTCATCGCTTCCGGATCAATCGATACTCCTTTGCGGCCCAGCCAATATGGCGCCAGACACGCGAGCATCAATCCAACCATGGCAGCACCCCCGAGTCGCATTAGTCGCCAAGCGTGCCAGGTGTAACTATTGGAATCGGGATCGTAGCTGTAACACCACTGGATAAATTGGTCGACGGGTGACCCCACTGTTCCTTCGCCCGCTTCGACAAGTGCGAGTTTCAGTTGATCGGTAGGAAAGTCGATTGCCAGCGAGTAACGCGAGATCACGCCTTGAGGCGAGATGAACGCGAGCATCGCAGGATGGTTGTATTCTTTAGTTCTTGCGTCGTATCGGTAACGAAATCCAAGCACATCAGCCAGTTTGGTGATCACCGGTTGTTTTGCGGTGCAAAAGACCCAACCCTCGGCGGCTTTAGGATGATTCGTTAGTTGTTCAATGTATTTTTGTTTCGTCTCGCGAACTCGCTCAGTCGATTCTTTGGGGTCGATGCTGACCGTCAATATCTGGAAGTCTTCGCCAATTTTCAGATCAAGCTTGTTGAGCGAATCGGCCAAACGATTCAGTTGCACGTTGCACAGCATAGGACAGTTGCTGTAGTTAAGCGTGATGATCGTTGGTCGTTTGCTATCGATGTAATATCCGGTTTTTGTTTTTCGTCCGAGCGAATCGAGCAGCGGCAAATCGAGCGGAACAAGGTCGCCAAGGTTTTGATCGACTGTGATTCCGCGAGCTTCGAGTGGTAACAAGTTGTTCGTGACGGGGGCGTTATCTCGCACTCCACCGTCTTGTGCCATCGCCGCCGGGGCGGTGGCGCACAAGCCGAGCACCAACAGCATCACCGCAGTGATGACGTTGCGTGTTCGCGGTTGGTTGACTGCCCGGTGGCTGCCAGCAAACCTACGCTTTGTTTGGATCAACTTGGTCATTCGATGCTTTTTTATCCGCGTCTTTCGTTTCGTCTTCTTTGCTTTCTGCCACGACAAGCTCCATTGCCTTGTCGATCGGGATCGTGATTTTGCCAGTTTCCTCGTCAACACCGTAAACCGAAATGCGTTCGGCTTGCTGGTTGAGCACCTCGTTTTGACGTTGATAACTGCCCATCGCACTCTTGGCTTCTAGGTGCCACTGCGAGATTGAGAAGTAAAATACCTGAACCGCTAAAGCGGTAACCGCAGTAACGACCACCGAGATCACTCCGACAGTGAAAATGCGGCTCACATTTAAGTCATCGTATTGGGCCATAACTATTCTAAATCTGTTTCAAGCGTTTAATGCGAGTGAATAAGGGGAGGTCGGGATC
>NZ_JBFHFD010000013.1:0-40482 GCF_041583735.1 Novipirellula sp. | reverse complement strand
TGTTGAACTTGCACGGCTCGCCGCTCGGCAAGTGCCGCGTTGAGATGTTGCCGGGCTGCTCCGAACGGTTGTCGCCGCAGTTGTTGTTCCTGCGCCAAACGTTCGGCGTGGCTGCCCTGCAATTGTCGTAAGCGGTCTTCGTAAAACGCGTCCCGGTACGAGGCAATCGGTTTCATTAGCGACGTCAGCGTAATGTCGCTGGTGTAGGCACCCGGCCCCCATCCGCTGATCCCTGAAGCCATCAAGATCGTACCGGCTAAAACCGTCGCGGCTTCGGCCAGCAGTTCCGATGGTTCCATGTCGCTCGGTTCACGCAGTCGGCTTAGCAGCGCATCTAACGTGACTTGGCGCAACACGAAACGATCGTAATGACCATCCAATGTGATCGACCGAGTGTCCCAGCCGCCAAAGTGATAGTTCGGCCGGCGGTTCACCGGGTGATCGAAATCGAAAGCCCGCGGATCAAGTGAAAGCTCTTGAACGCGGCCCAGATCGAACGAGGCGGCACGCAGAATGTCAGGGTCGGTATTGCGAAGCACTTCCAAGGCCGCTTCGATCACGTTGTGGTAAGGGCCAGCAGAAATGCCGGCGCCGGCGATGTACAACGGGATCGGCCGAACAAACTCGTGAGCATACGGTTCGCAGCGGCGATTCTCGAGCACCGGTACCGGGCGATAGCCGACGTAGTCGTTGAGCTGTTCGATGGCTCGGTCAACAATCTCTTCATCGCTTGCCTCGGCAGCATCACTGGCGAAGGCAATCGCCAGGATCACATCGGCAGCACGGCCCATGAAAAAGCCGTTGAACAGCAGTTCGGGCTGTTGATGAAACAGCAGATCGCGGTGGTAGTCGACGTATGCCGGAAGCAGATCGCTCCACAGGATCTTGACGACACGCTGTGCTTGGCTGGTGTCGCGAAACGCGGCTTGGCTGGCGCGCAGCGACGCAAGCGTTTCGGTCATCCAGTCTTTGAGCACCAACCACGCGGCGGGCCCCGTTAGCGGGTCTCCTGCGGACGCTTGTTGATAGACTTCGTTCCAAGCGGTAAAGATCGCGGGGTCGCTGGTGCCGGACGAGAAGTTTAGATAACCCGCCAGTCGCCGAAGCGGTTCTTTGATTGCATCGGAAGGCGATTGGTTTGGCATCTCGTGGGGCACGTTTCGGGAAGAAAGCGTCGGTGGAAGGGAGTGTCGTCACTGCGGGAGTGTCAAAACCGCTTCCGGTGCAGCCGATGTTTTAATTCGGAGGGCCGGAAGCCTGTCCCGCTCAGTTCATGCTCTTGGCTCAGCCCTTCTTTTTCTTTTTCGTCACCGTCTTTTTGCCAGCAGTCGCTTTGGCAACCGCTTTTTTCTTAGTGGTTTTCTTTTTGGTGGCGGCGGGCTTCGCAGCGGGGACTGCTGCTTTTACCTTGGTCGCAGTTTTTTTCTTGGCCGTTTTCTTGCTGGACTTTTTCTTCGTATTCTTACCGGCCTTTTTGGTTTTGGGCCCGTCACCAAAGATAGAGCTCCAACCGTCCGAATACTTTTCGTTTGTGCCGACTCGAAGAATGGTCATGGAATAGGTCTTTCGCAGTTGAGTGAGTGTGAGTGTGTGGGCAAAGCCACGGCAGCGAGACTAGCTCGCGTGAATGCTTTTGTAACGAGCTCGTTTGGAAACTTCATCTGGATCGTCTCCCATCCGCTCACGAAGGTTTCGTTCGTAGATGTCAAAGTTGCCTTCGCACCACGTTAGTTTTCCGTCGCCTTCGAATGCCAGGATATGCGTGGCGAGTCGATCAAGGAACCAGCGGTCGTGGCTGGTGACAACCACGCAACCGGCGAAGTTCTCAATCGCCTCTTCGAGGGCGCGTAACGTATCGACATCGAGATCGTTGGTTGGTTCGTCCAACAGCAACACATTACAACCTTTTCGTAGTAAGGTTGCCAAGTGGACTCGATTGCGTTCTCCACCGGAAAGGTTGCCAACTTTCTTTTCTTGGTCGGGGCCTTTGAAGTTAAATCGCGATACATACGAGCGAGAGGCGATGCTGCGTCCGCCCATCTCGAGGTGGTCGTGGCCGCCACTGATTTCCTGGAAAACGGTTTTGTTCGGATCCAATGCGTCGCGGCTCTGATCGACGTAGCCCAGGTCGACGGTCTCGCCAACGCGGATCGTGCCCGAGTCCGGAGTGTCTTGTCCGGTCAACATACGGAACAGCGTCGTTTTTCCCGCTCCGTTGGGTCCGATCACCCCGACGATACCGCCCGGTGGCAAACGGAAGCTGAGATCGTCGATCAGGACTTTGTCACCGAACGCTTTGTGGATATTTTTGCCTTCGATCACCAAATCGCCGAGGTGACGTCCCGAGGGGATTTGGATTTCCAGTTCGTCGGGTTTGTCCTCGAACGATTGAGCCGACAATTCTTCGTAGGACTTGATACGCGCCTTGCTTTTCGCTTGCCGCGCCTTCGGGCTCATGCGAATCCATTCCAATTCGCGAGCCAGTGTTTTGTCGCGGGCCTTTTGGGTGCGTTGCTCGACGGCCAAGCGTTTCGCGCGAGCATCGAGCCAAGCGGTGTAGTTGCCCTCGAACGGGATACCTTGGCCACGATCGATTTCCAAAATCCACTGCGCCACGTTGTCTAGGAAGTAGCGGTCGTGCGTCACTGCGACCACGGTGCCGCTGTAACGCGCGAGGTGTTGTTCGAGCCAGGCGACCGATTCGGCGTCGAGGTGGTTGGTGGGTTCGTCCAGCAGCAGCAGGTCGGGTTGGCGAATCAGCAATTGGCACATCGCGATACGGCGACGCTCGCCCCCGGACAATTTGTCGATGTTCGCATCCCCAGGTGGCAGGTTCATGACCGCCATCGCGGTTTCCACTTGTCGATCGAGTTCCCACAGGTTTTGGCTGTCGATGATGTCCTGCAGCTTTGCCATCTCGTCGCAAAGTTTCATCATCTCTTTGTCATCGGTGACGTCGCCCAGCAACACGCTGATCTCGTTGTAGCGGTCAATCACGGCGCGGCGGTCGGCCACGGCGGTCTGCACGTTCTCGAACACCGTCTTGGTTGCATCCAAGGGGGGTTCTTGTTCGAGGTAGCCGACGCTAAATCCGTTGCCCAGCCGAGCGGTGCCTTCGAATTCGGTGTCTTGTCCCGCCATGATTCGCATCAGCGTCGATTTACCGGCACCGTTGGGGCCGAGGACGCCAATCTTTGCACCGGGGTAAAACGCCAAGTTGACCTCGTTTAGCACCACCTTTTGGCCGTGTTTTTTGGTGAGGTTCGTGACTTGGTAAATGAATTGTCCAGCCATGGCAGAAGTCTGAAGTTAAAAGTGAAAGGTTGAAAAATGCTACAGGAAGGAACGGAGCAGCTGCGGTGGGCAGCGGGTTGCAGGGATTCCGTTTAATTACCTTATTCCCATTCAATTGTCGCTGGCGGTTTGCTGCTGATGTCGTAACAGACGCGGTTGATCCCCGCGACTTCGTTAATGATCCGCGTGCTCATGCGGGCCAGCAAGTCGTAGGGTAAATGGCTCCAATCGGCGGTCATGAAGTCATCGGTTTTGACGCTGCGGATCGCGATCGCATTGTCGTAGGTTCGGGCATCGCCCATCACGCCAACGCTTTGCACCGGCAACAGCACGGCAAATGATTGGCTGGTTTCTCGGTACAGTCCGGCGTTGACGATTTCCTCGACGACGATCGAGTCGGCTTCGCGAAGGACTTTCAATTTTTCGCGAGTGACTTCGCCAAGGCAACGCACGGCCAAGCCCGGTCCAGGGAATGGGTGTCGCCAAACCAGCGATTCGGGCAGTCCCAGTTCGAGTCCCAGGCGGCGGACTTCGTCTTTAAACAAATCACGCAGTGGTTCGATCAATTCAAAGCCAAGTTCCTCGGGAAGTCCGCCCACGTTGTGGTGCAGTTTGATCGTCGCGGCAGGCCCATCGGGATCCGCGCCGCTTTCGATGACATCGGGATACAGCGTGCCTTGGGCCAAGAAGTGAGCGTCCTTGATTTTAGTCGCTTCCTCTTTGAAACAATCGATGAAGGCGTAGCCAATTCGTCGACGTTTTTCCTGCGGTTCGCTGATCCCTTCGAGGGTCGACATGAATCGCTCTTCGGCATCAACGACGTGCAGGTCGGTTTTGAAGTGGTCGCCGAATTCGCGGATCACCAACGCTTGTTCGTCTTTGCGGAGCAAACCGTTGTCGATCAAGATACACGAGAGTTGCGGTCCGATCGCCTTGTACAGCAGTGCCGCGACGACCGACGAATCGACTCCGCCGCTGAGTCCACAAATCACGCGTCGGTCGCCGACGAGTTCACGGACGTGTTCGATGGCCGCTTGGGCGAAATCGCCAAGTTGCCAGGTGCCTTCGCAGCCACACACGTCGATGACAAAGTTCTTGAGGATCTGGCCGCCCTGGGGCGTGTGCGTGACTTCGGGGTGGAATTGCATTCCATAGATCGGCAGCGTGCGATGCGCGATTGCCGCATACGGACAGGTGCTGGTTTGAGCGAGCGGTTCGAAGACTTCCGAGATCGAGGAAACCTGGTCCCCGTGGCTCATCCAGACTTCGATTTCCCCCTCGAGGTCACGAAACAGAGTTTCGTTGTTTTTGATCATACAGGTGGCCCGGCCGTATTCGCGACTGGGCGTATTGTCGACTTTGCCCCCTAGTGCGGCACAGGCCAATTGCATCCCGTAGCAGATGCCGAGCACGGGGATGCCCAGTTCAAATAGTTGGGGATCGCACTTCGGTGCCCCGTCGACGTAAACGCTCGACGGACCGCCTGACAAAATGATGCCCTTGGGATTGAGTTCGGCGATCCGGTCAGCCGCAATGTCATGCCGCAAGATTTGGCAGTAAACATTTTGTTCCCGCACGCGGCGGGCAATCAATTGGGCGTACTGGGATCCAAAATCGAGCACCACGATCCGCTGGGCGGTCAGGCTATCGGTCGTGTATTCAGATGCAGATAAAGTCGTATCAGCCATTGCAACGTTTGGGTTGTTTCCGCTCGAGGAAGTCGTCTTCGCGAAGAGTCTTTTCGAGCCAGCGGAATGAGTGGTGTCGCAGGAAAGAATCACGAAGTGTAGAAAATGCCACATTGATACCCAAGGGGCCTGCTTGGATCGTTCTGCGATCGAGCGTCATTTCGGATGGCGTTTTTTCAGCGGCGGGACTTGTTTGATAGCGGTATCGTTCGTCAATCTCTCTTTAAGCCGATCGCAATGAGAATTTTATTAACCAACGATGACGGCGTTTTCGCTCCGGGGCTCGCCGCACTCGAACAACAACTTCGTCATTTAGGCGAGGTCGTTGTCGTCGCACCGGCAACCGAACAGAGCGGGGTGGGGCATTCGATCACGTTTTTGTCGCCGCTGACCTGCAAGTCGATCCGCCGCGATGGCCGGCATTGGGCGTGGGCGGTCGATGGGTCGCCTGCCGATTGTGTGAAGTTGGCGATCGCCGAGCTGTTCAAGGACAATCCCGTCGATTTGGTCGTCAGCGGGATCAATAACGGGCTCAATGCGGGGGTGAACGTGCTGTACAGCGGGACGGTGGCCGCAGCGATCGAAGGGGCCTTTTTTGGGGTAACCAGCGTCGCCGTGTCGCTGGAATATGATCCAGACGCCGATTTTCAGGCGGCTGCCGTGATCGCGCGTGACGTCGTCGGTGGGTTGGTGAAACGTTCGGAAGCGAAAGGGAAACTTTTTAACTTGAATATTCCCACCGCCGCAACACTTTCGCCCCCCCATTTGTCGATTGTCCCCATGGGACTGGCTCAATATGGCCGAACTTACGAAAAACGCCAAGATCCGGGGGGGCGGGACTACTACTGGGCCCTGTGGTCTGAACCCGAACAACCGCCGGCCGAACACTTTGATGTGACCGCGTTACGCAACGGTAACGTGACTCTCACCCCCCTACAGTTCGACCTCACCGTTGAGCCACTGCTTGAATCGATGGGGGATTGGGGGCTCGAGCTCTGACGGACCCTTTTGGGGTTGGTCTCTGGCAGCTAATATTTGCGGAACTGATACCATTTCGCTGTGGGAGCGATTAAGTTCCGCAGCCCCTACTTAAAATCGCCATTCCCGCGAATTGAATCGCGGGATTACTTCTTCCACCCCTCTTCCAGAGAGCGACTGTACCGATGAGCGTAGCCACCACGAACATTCAAACTCTAGCCATCGATACCATCCGGGCCCTTAGCATGGATGCGGTGCAGACTGCAAACAGCGGGCACCCAGGTACCCCCATGGCATTGGCGCCGGTGGCTTACCAAGTCTTCAACAAGACGATGAATTACGATCCCGCCCGGCCGCATTGGCCCAACCGTGATCGTTTCGTGCTGTCGTGTGGCCACGCATCGATGCTGCTTTACAGCACGCTGCACTTGGCGGGCGTCAAAGCAGTCGACAAATCGGGCAAGGTTCTCGATGAGCTTTCGATCAAGCTCGAAGATATCAAGAATTTCCGTCAAATCGGCAGCGTTTGTGCCGGGCACCCCGAGTTTGCGGAAGCAGCGGGTATCGAAACGACCACAGGTCCGCTTGGGGCCGGCGTCAGCAACTCGGTCGGGATGGCGATGGCCGAAAAATGGCTCGCGGCAAACTATAACACTGCCGACGAGGTGCTGTTTGACTACAACACCTACGCCCTTTGCAGTGACGGTGACTTGATGGAAGGGGTTGCCTGCGAAGCCGCTTCGGTCGCCGGCCATCTGAAGCTCGACAACCTGTGCTGGTTGTACGATGACAATCACATCACGATCGAAGGCGACACCGATCTCTCGTTCAGCGAAGATGTTGCGACCCGCTTCGAAGGTTTGGGATGGAATGTGCTACGCGTCGACGATGCCAACGATACCAAGGCGTTGGCGGCAGCATTAGAGAAATTCCACGCCTGCAAAGATAAACCGACGCTGATTATCGTTCGCAGCGTGATCGGTTGGGGAGCCCCAAATAAGCAAAACACTCACGGGGCTCACGGTGCACCCCTTGGATGGGACGAAGTCGCGTTGGCCAAAAAAGCTTACGGTTTGCCAAGTGACGAGAAGTTCTATGTGCCAGAGGGCGTTCGCGAAGACTTTGCTAGCAATGTCGGGGCACGCGGCAGTGAGGCGGCTAAGGCTTGGGACGCGGTGTGGACGAAGTACCAAAAATCGAATCCCGCAAAGGCAGCTGAGCTTGAAGCGATGTTTGCCGGCGAATTGCCCGAAGGTTGGGACAAGGACATTCCGGTCTTTGAAGCGAGCGAAAAAGGGGACGCGACCCGCAATAGCAGCGGAAAAGTGCTCAACGCGATCGCCAAGAATATTCCTTTCATGATCGGCGGTTCCGCCGACTTGGCCCCAAGTAACAAGAGCGATTTGACGTTTGAAGGTGCGGGCGATTTTCTGCCGGGGCAATACAAGGGCCGCAACCTGCATTTCGGTATTCGCGAGCACGCGATGGCGGGAATCGTCAACGGATTGTCGCTTTCCGGGCTGCGAAGCTACGGCGCGACCTTCTTTGTATTTAGTGACTACATGCGAGGTGGACTGCGTTTGAGCAGCATCATGCATCAACCGGTGATCTACATTCTGACGCACGATTCGATCGGCGTTGGCGAAGACGGTCCTACGCATCAACCGATCGAGCATTTGACGGCATGCCGTGCCATCCCGGGAATGAACGTGTTCCGTCCCGGCGATGCGAACGAGGTGGCCGAGTGTTATCGAGCGGCGATGAAGATCAGTGATCACCCCTCGATGTTCGTGCTGTCGCGTCAAAACATGCCTACCTTGGATCGCACCAAGTATGCGTCGGCCAGCGGATGCAGTCGCGGTGGCTATGTTTTGAGTGATTGCGAGGGAACGCCGGACGTGATCTTGATGGGCAGCGGCAGCGAATTGTGCATGGCGGTCGATGCCGCCACGGAACTGACTGCGGCTGGCAAGAAGGTGCGTGTCGTCAGCATGCCATGTATGGACATCTTCGCGGCGCAGGACCAAGCGTACATTGATAGCGTCCTGCCGCCCGAAGTGACCAACCGGGTCGCAATTGAGGCGGGAATCCGCATGTGTTGGGATCGTTGGATCGGCAGCAACGGCAAGTTCGTTGGGATGAGCGGTTTTGGGGCCAGTGGGCCGTTTGACGCCGTTTATGAGCACTTCGGTATCAACACCGCTGCGATGGTGGCGGCCGCCAAGGCGTAAGCTTCCGGCTTTTGCGGGGCAGACCGAGTTGGAGCGAGTGGTTTTTGATTAGGCGTAGGTCTACGATGTCTCGATGGCGGTTCTTTGGTGGGGCCGCCGGCCAGAGTCTATCGCAATCGCAAAACGAAGGTTTGTTAGATGTGCCGTTTGCTCCCTCCATACGGGTGCGGGTCCCTGCATCGAGTCGTTCTGGGGCGACTATGCCTCGGACTACTGAGTCTGGGGGCGTTTGATGGATCGCGGCTGAGGGCCGATTGGCCTCAGTGGCGAGGAGCCAGCCGCGATGGTTACGCCGAATCCAGCAGCTTGATTCGCGATTTGCCCGCCGCAGGGCTGCCATCGGTTTGGGAATTTGCCGACTTCGAAGGAGGCAATTCGGGCGGATGGAGTTCGCCGGTCATTGCGGACGGTAAGGTTTATGCCTACGCCCACACCAAGAGCAAAAAAGGGGATGCCGCACTGGGGCAAGCACTGTTTCCCTGGTTGCCGCCCGAAAAACGCACGGGAATGACCGATGCGGAATACGAAGAGTACGAGGTCCAACGTCGTGATGAAAATGAGGCTCGTGCGAAGGCGTTTTCCTTTGAGCAGCGAGTGGTTTGTCTCGATTTGAAATCAGGTAAAACGCTTTGGGACAAGCGAACACCGGTGGTCTACACACGATTTGTTCAATCTGGAACGCCGTGTGTTGCCCAGGGAAAGTTGTTTGTGTTGGGGCCTGAGCGAACGGCATATTGCTATGACGCTGAAACCGGCAACGTGATTTGGACCCAGCGGTTGCCGGGCGAATTTCGTGATGAGTTCTTCGCCAGTTCGTTTGTCGTGCATGCGGACGTGGCGATGGTGGCCTGTGGAGCTCTGGTCGCGTTGGATGTGGCAGACGGGCGTTTGCTTTGGCAGGGGCAAACGCCGCTGGATTACGCATCGCATAGCAGTCCGGTGATTTGGCAGTTAGGAAATCAGCCAAGTCGTGCTGCGGACGTCGTGATCGCCAACACCAAGGGGGGGCGAACTGAGGCCTCTCGGATCGCAGATGGCACCTTGTTGTGGGATCTCGAATCGGGGGCCGGGCAATCAACGCCGATCGTTACTGCTGGCTTATTGTTGACCTACGGTTCGTCGCGAAAGAACGGCTTGAGTGCGTATCGTTTAGACGCCAAGACGCCCGAGGTCGCACCGGAATTGGCGTGGCGGTTCCGTGGAGCAGCGGACTTGGGGTCGACGCCGGCTGTGTACAAAGATTCAGTGTTTGTGCAAGGTGAAAAGCGTCTGGCAAAAGTCAGTTTGGCGGATGGGGATACCCTTTGGCAGACCACCTTGTCGATTTCCAATCCACGCTACACATCTTTGGTCATTGCCGGCGATCTACTCTACTTTGGTTGGGATGGCTTGCTGTGTGTGGATGCGGCAAGCGATCGTTATCGCGTGCTTTTTGATGCGGAGATTGATTCCGAAGGACGCCTAATCAAGAGTGGCGACTTAAGGAACAAGCTGAAGCTTGACGAGATAGAGGGCGGCGAGGCAGAAAAGGTTTGGCAGAAAACGCTGTCCTTTGGCCCTTTGGCGTGTTCGACGCCCGCAGTTAGCGATGGTGTCATGCTGGTTCGCCGTCGTGATTCTCTGGTCTGTTATCGTCTAAGTTCGGGGGACTCGCCGAGGTAGAGCTATCTGGTGGGTGTCTTGAAGGGGGTAATCAAGGGAATATCGGATCGCCGAATGACGCGATATGTTTTGCGGGGCCATCCGGAAAGGGTGGCACCGAGCGTTTGTTTCTCTTCATCTTTGGGGGATTGGTTTTCCTAACTTGTTGGTGGGCGGGACTTTTTTTAACTGTACAAATCGAGCGGGTGTCCGTTAGTTACTTTAGGGGGCGCTGGTCTTGGTAAAAACAAGGATGGACAGCATTTATGCAAGCGACAACACGATTCGAGCCGAATCCCACGGTGACTCTTCATGGGTCGGCTCAAGGTAATACCGATAAAGAGTTGGTACGTCGCTACGATGACCTCACTCGTGCGCCGAAGGTCAGTTGGACGGGGCATCATCATCTGCTTCGTCTGCTCGGCCAGGGCGGCCAGGGCGAGGTTTATCTGACCGAGTACCGTGGAACCGACGGATTTACTGTTCCGGTGGCGATGAAAGTCTTTTCGCCGGAACGTTACACCGATGCGCGTGCTTACGAAGAATCGATGGCTCGGGTTGCTTCCGTAGCGGCCCGCGTTGCTTTGATTCAGCACGATAATTTGCTCGACGTGCAAAATTTCTTCGAGCGTGACCGTATCCGCATCATGATGATGGAATGGGTCGATGGTTACGATTTACGACAATTGGTTTCGCCTAGCTGTTTAGAGTTGTTGCACAATCGCGTCAGCCAGCGGCGTTGGGATTACATCAACGAAGTGATCTTGACCGACGGCATGGAGCAGTCGCGATTCAAGGCGGGGGTGGCCGTCGCGATCGTGCGTGAATGTTTAGCCGCTCTCGCCGCCCTGCACCGTGAAAATATTGTGCATGGGGATGTCAAACCAGCGAACATCATGCTGAAGCGATCCGGGCACACCAAGCTGATCGATATGGGGTCCGCGTTCGATTTCACGAACCCACCGCGGGATCGTGAGTGTACTCCGGTGTACGCGGCGCCCGAAGTCCTCGAGAATAACGAGGCGACGCCACGGAGTGACTTGGCGAGCGTGGGTTATGTTTTGATCGAATTGTTAAGTGGCATGAATCCGTTTGAGGGGTTCGAGAATTTGAGGCAATTGTTGCAAGCCAAGCGAGAGTTACCCGCTCGGTTGCATCAGATTTTGCCCGGCGATGTGCTGCGAAACGAATTGCTGATGAACTTTTTGTTGGGGCTGATCGCACCGGATCCGAATCGTCGCTTCCCCAGCGCCGAAGCGGCTGAGCATGTCGAGCAAGGGGCCGCGGCATTTCATCGTCAATTGATCCGCAGTGATATGGCGACCGAGTACGACAATGACATTCGCGTCTGGCTCGAAGAGCTCAGGCAACTCGAAGAATTTGAGTGATAGTTTAGGATGGATCAGCAGCATCTCGAAGTCGCCGTGGCTGCGGCGAAGGCCGGCGCGGTCGAATTGATGGCACGCCGTGACGACCGAGTGGTTCGTGAAAAAGCACCCAAGGATTTAGTGACGGATGCTGATCTCGCATCGCAGAAAGCCGTTCGCAAAATCTTGATGGAGGCTTTTTCGGGGTACGCCTTTGTGGGGGAAGAGGACGGCGAAAACGAGCCTCCCGACGCGGTTCGTCTTGGTAAACATGACGCGCCGCCCTGTTGGGTTGTCGATCCGCTCGATGGTACCGTGAACTATGTCCATCGGTTGCAAAGTTTTGCGGTCTCGATTGGTTTGTATGCCGCTGGAAAAATGCGACTGGGCGTCATTTATGATCCCGTGTGTGACGAGATGTTCACGGCGGTCGATGGCGGCGGAGCGTTTGTCAACGGTCGCCCCATGCATGTCAGTGGTCAACAAGATCTTCACGACAGCATGATGGCGTGTAGTTTTCCTGCGGGAGTGAAAGGGGATTCACCTGATGTGGCCCGTTTCGTTCGCGTGCTCGAGAAAACTCGCGCGCTGCGTCGACTCGGTTCCTGTGCATTGAATCTGTGTTACGTCGCCGATGGCCGGCTTGATGGTTATTGGGCCACCTGTGTGCACTCGTGGGATGCCGCTGCAGGAATCGTCATTGCTCGTGAGTCCGGAGCTTCAGTGACCGCCTATGACGGATCTGAATTCGACGATTGGAAGCCGCGATTTTGTGTGTCGAGTTCGCCAAAATTGCAACGATCGTTAATCGAATTGTTAGCGTAACGTTTTGTCCAAGTGGCCAGGGCCATGGTTGTTAGCGGCTTGGACGCTAGCCACCGTTCGGTTGCTAAGCAAAACGCCGCCTCAAAAAGGACACGCCGGAACCGGGGCTAGCGTGGCTTTTCGATTTTGACAATCTCGGCATCAAAGATCTCGACGATCGACTTCACCATCGTGTTGGCTTCGATCTCTTTCATTCGTAACATTCTCGCTTTGCCAGGCTCGACCGGCGCCACTTTGGCTTGCACCGGTTTGGGAGCTGCCAGCTGCAGTTCGAGCGTGATGTCGCGCCCCGCCAATTTTGCCACAGCGGAATTGAGTGATGTTTTATGTTGAGGGCTTTCGCAGCGACTGTACGCAAGCTTGGACTCTCCGGGGAAGACGAGCCGCAGTTTGCCTTCTTCGGCAACCACTCGCTGCACCGCACGCGCCAGCGTTTCGGTCATCGGTTCGACCGTCAATATCGCTTCTTGCCAAATGCGTTCGGCGTTGGCTTGGTTCCAGACTACGGCGGTCGCAGGTGCGGCGGGCGTCGGTGTCTCGCTGCTTTCCGCGGGCGAGCTGGGCTGGCTTACCGAGCTAGCGTGATTGGCCGTGGTGGATGGGGCTGCCTGTTCTTGAGTGGCGGCGACCGGCGTCGCGGGGGAGGTTGTCGCTGTTGCGGACACAGGACGCGAGGGTTCGGTGTCGGCGGTGCGTGCAGCAGGAGCGGCGTTAGCTACTATGTTTTTTTTTTCGCCCGCCGAGCCGCGGTGAGTTGGTGATGCCGCAATCGAATCGGCAGCGGCAGCCAGGTCGGCGATCTGCTGAAGGTCGGGCAGGTTGCAGATTTGGATTGCAGTGGCTTCAAGCAAGACGCGGGCATAGACGCTGTGGCGAATTCGCACCAGCGTTTGGTCTACAAGTCCAACCACCGCCAAGACGGTTTGCAGTCCCCAACGTTCGCCGAGCTCTTTGAGTTCATCGTAGAGGGCCGTCGAGGTATGTCGCATCAGAGTGGCGTCACAGCCGACAGCAACGGCCATCAAGTCGCGGAAATAAGCGAGCAGTTGCTCAGCCAGGCGACCTGCGTCGACCCCGGCGTCGATCCCTGCATCGAGTTGCCGGATTACCTCGGCGGCATCGCGCTCTGCCATCGCTTTGGCAAGCGCGTGCAGTCGCTCGTCGTCTGCGGTGCCCAGCATCGCGTGCACTTGTTCGGCAGTCAGGTTGCCGTCGCTAAAGCTAAGGACTTGTTCGAGTAGCGATTGGCTATCTCGCATCGAGCCGGCCGCGCGTCGTGCGATCAGCTCAAGTGCTTTATCGTCTGCTTCCGCATTTTCAGCATGCACGATTTCGCGAAGCCGATTGACGATCTTGGGAACTTCGACCGGCGCGAAATCAAACCGTTGGCAACGGCTGAGCACCGTGATGGGAAGTTTTTCGGGGTCGGTTGTGCAGAAGATAAACTTCACATGCTCGGGCGGTTCCTCGAGCGTTTTCAGCAGCGCGTTAAAGGCCGCGCCGGTTAACATGTGAACTTCGTCAATGATGTAGATCTTGTACCGCGAGCGGCTCGGGCGTACACCCACGTTCGCTCGCAACGAGCGGATTTCGTCGATCCCGCGATTGCTGGCACCGTCGATTTCGATCACATCGACATCTTCGCCCGAGTCAATCGCTTGCGCCACATCGGTGCTGTTGTCCGGCGTGGCGGTGGGGCCTGACGGATCATTGAGTGCTTTGGCGAAAATTCGAGCCGTGGACGTCTTGCCGACTCCGCGGGCACCGGTGAACAGATAGGCGTGTCCCACGCGGTTGGTGTCGATCGCATTTTTTAACGCGCGGCCGACGTGGTCCTGGCCCACCAATTGGTCAAAGGCGCGAGGGCGATAACGCCGCGCGACCACCACATACGAGTCTTGGGGGGAGGCGTTCTGCTGACCGGAAGACTCAGACATGGTGCGGGGCAAAAGCGTTCGCGTAATGAGTTTTCAACGCGTCGCGAGCAAGCGGCTTGCGTTTGTTCGAGTGCCAAACGTTTCAAGAGCGGAACGCGTTGAGGTGAAACGTTATGTCCGAAAGAGGCGACCCTCACACAGAGCTACACCGCTTATGGCTGCTCCAGTTAAGGCCTGACCAGGTTCACGATTCACAATCGCAAGGGTCGCCACTTTCGGACACAATTCGTTTCACCGAGGACGCGTGATTCTGACAGAAAAATGGTCGGTTGGGAACCGTCCCTCAGGAAAAGTGCTGAGTTCGTTTTTCAAGTCGAGAACGAAGTGGGGGGCAAGGGCGAGGCAATCAGGCCCCGTTTCTTGTTCGCCACCAGTAGGACGCGGGTTGCTGCGTCCATGTCGCATGCCCCGATGGCTTACTTCGAGGTTGTCGCAAAGCGGTCGCCTCGAAGAGCCTGCTGCATGCCTTTCGCTGCTGCGCGGCATGGCCGCTGCAAACGCGGCGGCCGGTGCTCAGTCTCAGCAGCGGTTTTACTTTCGGACTCGAATCTTAGCGGCGTTTGCCACCACGGCCTCGGCCACCACCGCCGCCACGAGCGGGCGTCTTCTTGTGGTTTTCCACATTGGCATCAACCAAGATGCTGACCGTTTCAAGCCATGTCGGAGCACTGGGGCGATCCACGGATCCGGCCGCCGCAGACTCGTTTCGCCGACCCCGGCCACGCGAACGTGATGGGGTGTCCGACGAGCTGTCTGGATCCGCAGAGTCTCGTCCCTTGGAATCGCGGTTTCCACGTGATCCACGGCCCGATTGTGAACGCGATTTTTCGCGACGAATCGCTTCCGCTTCATCGTCGTCTTCGAGATCGTCCACGAACGAGGGAAGTTCGCCGAAGGGGTCCGCGGTATCATCGCTGTCGACGTCTTTTACTTCCTCGTCGCTGCGACTGGACTCATCACGATTGCGTCCACGTCGTCCGCCGCGGCGGCCTCGGCGTCGCGAGCGAGGTCGGGGAGAATCTTCGTCGCGATCCGCAGCGGCGTCACTCGACTTGGGTGAGGTGTCTTCGCTGTCTTGGTCGTCAATCAGCAGTTCATCATCGTCGATGTCGTCAACAAACAGATTGGCACCAAAGCCAATCTCGTCAGTATCGCGGTTGGCATTGCGGCCACGATCCGAACGCGAGCGATCAGAGCGGCTATTAGGCTCGTCCGACACCTTCGCTGCACTTCGTTGACGGCGGCCACCTTCGGCGGCGGCACCACGTTGTGAATCACGCGACGAAGAATCACGCGACGAAGAATCACGTGACGAAGAATCACGTGACGAAGAATCACGTGACGAAGAATCGCGTGACGAACGACCTCGACCTCCGCGATCGCGGCCTCCGCGTTCACGTCCGGAATCGTCACCGCTGTCGGCAGCTTGTCCTGATCGTGAGCGGCTGCCTTCGTCGCCACGACGGGGCTGGTCTTCGCGAACTGCTTGAACGCCTGCTTTCGAAGCGTCGTCGGAGCCTTCGCTACGTTCGAGTTCCTCTTCGGTAATCCGTTGGCGGACGCCTCGGCGGCGACCACGACGACGCGGCCCACGCTCGCTTCGCTCGGAGTCTTTGTCTTCGAAGGAAGACTTTTTCGAGATGAATTTGCCGCTTGATTCCGCAGCGGGTTCGCTGTCGCGACTCCGCGATGGACGTCTTGCCGATTCGCTCGATCGCTCTCGGTTTTCGGCAGCGGGCTTTGTTTCGGCAGCCGGTTTTGCACGACGCGGTGCACCGAAGCTGTCATCGATGTCGCCGGCGTCGTCGCCCTCGGAGGCATCCAATCCGAGACCGGTGCCAAAACCGCTTCGTTTTGCTGTTGGGGCAGGCTCGGGATCGCGTTCGCGCTTTTCGGTTGGGGTGCGTTCGGGACGAGCCTCGGCCTTGGGCTTGGATTCTCGCTCAATTGCAAAATCATCGTCAACAGCCACGCCTAATTGGTTGGCGAGACTGCCCCAAGCACTGTCCTTGTCGGCGTTTTCAGTTTCGTCAGCCAATCCGGTCGGCTTGGATTTCTCTTGCAAACCGGCAGTCCCGACGGGGTTGCGAGGACGATCTTGAAACGATTTTTTGGGGGCCGCTTCCGCCGCACGACCTGGCTCCGCTGCCGGCTTGGCTACCGATTCCGTTTTCTTGGGAGGTCCAAAGCCAGGGATTTTTTGGGGTGGGGTGGGCGAGCGCAAGGCATCGAGCACGTCTTCCACACTTTTCGGACTATCGCCCAACTTTTCGCTGCTGACAGGACTCGTGCTGACCGCGCTCGGGGCACTGCGTCGTTGCGGGGCATTTCCCCCATCGGAGGATTTTTTGACATCCAAGTCCGATTCGAGTGAGGAACTGGGCTTCGATGACTCGGATTTGTTTTTTTCGGGTTCTGTAGAAGCAACAGACGGTTTGGGAGAAGACGTTTTCTTTTTTGGGGAATCGCTTGAGCCAGATGCGCCCAGGAGATTGGCAAGAAAGTTCCAGTGATCAGATCTCATGGATAACTGTTTGGGTAGAATTTTGTGTGTTTTGTAGTGTTTTGCTTGGTCGCAGCAGCAGGGTGGAGCGTTGGCAGCTTACGAGAAACTCGTGATAGGAGCTCAGTGGTCGCATCAAACGTGATCCGCGCGAATCCAGCAAAACAATGTGATATCGTCGAATTTTGGATAGCATTCCGGAAGGAATTTGCTTTTGAATTGGAGGTATCGACTAGGCTGACTCAGTGTAGCTTACCGACACAGTCGTACGCATGCGCTATCCGATTCACCCCTATGTATAGCTTGGCGGGATTTTTCTCCCAAGCCCGAAGCTCGAAATATACTGATTAGGACGCCGGAAACTCTCGCTGCCAATCCGTGTAATCGCTTCGTTGTCGTTGCCCGTCATGACCCTTCTATCCCCATGTTTGACGGGTTTTTAACCCCATTTGCTGCGAAGGACTCCGATTTTTGGCCCCGCCGCCACTGCGATCATCTGAAGGTCAGCAAAATCAAAGTTGGTCTTGTTTTTGCACCGGCGGGGGAACGGATCCGAGGGTTTCGCACAGGAACGTTGGCTTTTTTCGGGCTGTTTTCCGATCTAGATCAATGGGAACGAAATCTGTCACTCACCCGCAAGACCTCTTTCACCATGATGTTGCGACCAGCCGAATACGCTCTCGCTCGATGGATCTCGTTTGCCGGGATGCTGGGGGTATTGCTTGCATGGGGGGGCGGAACCGATGTTTTCGCTCAAGCTCCGCCCGCGGCGGGGCCAAAACCGGCGGCTGCTGCAAAAGACAATACGCGGTACTGGACCACCTCTTGGAATTTCGATTCTGTCGATGTTGAACGGCTTAATGAACGTTTGGACACATTGGGGGTCGGGATTCCGATCGAGATGGAGGGGACCGTTTCGGTCAATCTGAATGTCTCGGTTCCACTGAACGCCCTGACCGACACCAAAAAATATCGACTCGAGGGGCTCGTCCGCTCGCCGCAGTTGAAATTAGAGCAATTGGTGCTCGAAGATTTCCAGACGCATGTTCAGATCGCCGACGGCGTGATGTCGGTCGACAAAATTTCAGGTCGTTTGATCAACGCAGCCAGTCCGCAGCGGTCGCGTCAAGGAAACCGTTCACGTGGAGGCACCGTCAGCGGTTCCGCCACCCTCCAGTTGTCGCCGCTCGGTGAAATCGATGCCTCGATCACAACCGAATCGGTGGCGATCCAGCCGCTGCATGAATTGATCCTGGCCATTCAATCCGTCGGGGATCAACAACCGCTGCATGGCGTGGTGTCGGGCGAGATTCAGTTTCGGGCACCCCTGAAAACGATTCGCGAAATCCGCAGTTGGAATGCGAAGACTCAATTGCGAATCGACGCTCTGGCTCGCGGCGACGCGTTGCCGTTAGATATTCCCTCAGCATCGATCTCGATCGCCGATGGCGTGTTGATGGCCAATGATTTGCAGGTCCGTTCGTCCGAGTCGGCTGATCTATCTGCTTCGCTGCAGGGGCGAATCGAACTGGAACGGCAGCAGCGATTTTCGTTTGCAATTCGCGCGAATGATCTGCCTTTGGATGTGTTGGCACAGCTTGCCGGAGCAAACGCCAATCGATTCGCTACGGGCCAAGTTGATCTAGACGCGACCGCAACCGGAGAATTGGCACAGCAGAAATGGACGATGGCCGGACGAGTGGCATCGCCCCGTTTAAGTATCGCGGGGGTGCAGCTTGGTTTGATCGAACATGCGTTCGAGTTTGATCAACAACACTTGAAACTCGAGCCCGCCGGCGCAATCGGCAGTCCACGACGTGCTGATCTGAT
The DNA here is from genome assembly GCF_041583735.1 of Novipirellula sp. NCBI lineage: Bacteria > Pseudomonadati > Planctomycetota > Planctomycetia > Pirellulales > Pirellulaceae > Novipirellula > Novipirellula sp. Next base: position 22,188 of record NZ_JBFHFD010000013.1, on the reverse strand, counting down.
CGTGCAAAACGTGCAAGCCAATTACACGTTGCAGGATCGCCGCTGGGTGCTTTCCCAAATCGACGCCCATTTATTTGGTGGCGAGATTTCCGGCGAAGCCTCTGTGGCACTCGACAAGCAGGACAGCAGCACGTTGAACTTGAATTGGCGAGGATTGTCGCCCAATGTGAATGCTCAGCTGTTTTCGCTCGCCGATGTGGTGCTTTCCGCACGTTCCTCGGGCAAGATCGATTGGACGCTTCCTGCAGGCGATTGGAGCCGATTGGCGGACCAAAACGGAAATGTTCAGATTCAACTTGATTCGATCAAAGTGGGCGATGCGGATATCGGACAGATGGATCTCGTGATTTCAAAATCCGACGATGCGCTCAAACTCACTGCCGACGGGAATCTGTTCGGAGGCGATGTCAAAGTGGAAACGCAATCCGACGTGGCCGATGACATGACATGGCAAGATCTGTGGCAACGCCCCTCGCAAATCCGTTTGTCGGTCAATCGAATTCGCATCGATCGGTTTGTCGCGGTGCTGCCTCAGGAATCGTGGTTGGTGCCCCGCTTTCGCCAACTTCGTGGCTTGGTGTCGGCCGAAATTGATTTGGATGGCGTATTGGTTGCAACGCAGCAGGATACTCCGCTACGATCGACCGCGAAAATTCAGCTCGACCATCTGTCGCTTGCGTCGGTACAGATTACCCATCGTTTGGAAATCGAACTACGCACACGCGGCAGCAACGTCGATATCGATAAGGTGGCAGGGATCTACGCCGGAGGCCGGATCACGGCGCGCGGCCAATGGGACTTGCTACAGAACGACGGGCACATTGATGTCCAGGTCGCCTCGGTCGATGCTTCCCCCTCGATTCGCTTGCTGTCGGATTCCGTTGCAGATTTTGTCGAAGGAAAATTGTCTGGCCAATTTCATGTGTCCGGGGGACAATCGATTCGAGCGCGAGGTGCGGTTCAGGCACACGATGCGGTGGTCGCAGGCATTCCCGTCGGCGACGCCAATGGGGGCTTGCTCGCTTCCTACTCGCTCGGCAGCGGCCAATGGGATGCGTCGTTTTCCTCGATTCATGGCGAAGTCGCTCGCGGCCGATTGCGAGGTGTCGCGAAGCTCAAGTCGTCCTATCGCCCCAATCGTTTTGATATGACCAGCCAATGGTCGTTCGAGCGTGTTAATTTTGCCAAGTTTATCGCGGACGCAGGGGGCGGAAGCTTTTCGTATGCCAACGGCCAAGTCCGCGGGAAGTTGTCGCTGGGCGGAGAAGCGATTGCCAGTAGCGACGATCTTCGCGGATCCTTTTCCACTGAACTGGATGGCTCGCAAGCCTCGGCGATCCCAGGGCTAAGCGAGGCCCAGCGATTTCTCGGAGCGGTTCCGCTGGCCGGAATCCGAATCGAGGACGGTCGGCTCGATGGAACCATCACCCGTGGCCGCGCTCGGATCGATGAATTTGTCCTCAGTAGCCCGCAACTCAAGGTCTGGGCCGATGGCTACGTGCAGTTAGATAATCTGCGAATGGATGTCGAGGCGGTGATCTCGACCGGCAACTTCCAGACCAGCCAATTGATGGAAGTCTATCTGCAAATCGCCTCGTTCACCTCGCTTTCGCCGGTCGCCCTTTTTATTCGCATCAATCAACTGCTCAGCAACCGCACCATTTATGTCGACGTTGCAGGCACTCTTTACGACCCCAAATTAAGGTTGCGGCCGCTTGCGACGCTGCGTGACGAAGTCGCCCGTTACATCGTCAGCGAAGTATTGGGACTGAATTGTGCTGTCTTCGGCTCGGAAAACCCGTTCCAAGGCCAAAATTAACCAACCTCCAGCCATCCGCGTCGTCACACGAAGCGTGTCGCCACGAAATTCGATGACTTTAGTCGGGAACCACTGGGGCCATCACCACTGGGGCCATTGCACGCGAAAACTGTGAAACCTTGGCGTTTACGTAGAAATACCGGAGCATCTCAATTGCATCGGCGATGCCCCTCTTGTTAGGACGATAAAACCGACTGGACCAATAAAGTCGATTTTAATCTTGCCCCGGGGCCTACCCACCATGTTCCGAACACTCCTCGTTGCCGTTCTGCTAATCCCTTTGGCCGGTTGCAGCGCTCTGGGACTTTCGCTGTTTCCCACCGGGCACTATCTGACCAAGCAAACCGAAGAGGTTTTGAAGCGGTCCCCCAGTCCGGCAAAATTGCCGCGAGAACTCAATCGAACCGTCGTCGAAGCTCATTATCTCGAACCCGGTGATGTGCTGCTGATCGAAACCGTGAAACTCGACAGTGATGTACGATTGCCGGCGGATCAGCGGGTGATGACCGATGGCAGCATCGATCTCGGGGGATATGGCCGCGTTGTCGTGGCTGGATTGACGCTCGAAGATGCCGAAGCCCTCGTGGAACAGACGCTGGTCGAAGAAGGCGAAGAGAAAACCGAGATCAACATCCGCTTGCTCGAAGCGATGCACCGATTCTATGTGCTTGGCGAAGTCAATTCGCCAGGCAGCTATCCGTTGACTGGCTATGAAACGGTACTGGATGGCATTTTGGCGGCGGGCGGTTTGACCAGCGACGCGGCTCCTTGCAAACTTTTGCTCGCGCGGCCGACCTCATCGCATTCCTGCCGTGTAACGCTGCCGGTTTGCTATCGAGAAATCACTCAAATGGGTGACACCGCGACCAATTACCAATTGCAGCCAGGCGACCGGATCTATGTCGCCAGTCGCACCTTTTTCGAAGAGTTGATGTTTTGGCAGGCCACGCAAACCTGTGATCGCTGTTGCAAGTGCCAAACGCCTTGCCCCCATCCCGAAACGATTAGCACGATCGCCCCGGTGACCCCTGGCTTGATCGGTGTCCCAATGGCGCGGCAACCGTTCGGTAAAGAAGTCATGCTGTCGCCTGAATCGTGGCAAAATCAATCCTTCCCTGCGGATTCAGAACCCAAGTCGCTTTCGGACCTCGATCCCTCGTCGTCATTTCGTTCGGACGTCCAGCTGCTTCCCTCGACCCCCGGGGTGCCCACACCGGCGGCGAGCGACGATGTGTCCGAGACGCTTGAATCGAGTCGCATTTTTGTTCCCCGACCGTCGCAGCCGCCTGCAACGTCCGAGACAAGTCCATCGCTGGATGGTCAACTCGACTTTTCCGAACCGATGACGCTGCCCCGTAACTAACCCCGACGGTCGGCCGCACAATTCTCTTTGCTAGCATTTTTGCTCGAAAATTGCTCACTAAATTTTCGCGAAGACGTTTGCTTTGCGTCGCGGGATTGCCTAATATCTCGACCCAGAATCAAGGGGCTCCGTTGTGTGTGTCGCAAACGGCAAACTCTGCGATTGGGTGTGGACGCATTTTGTTGGCAATTTGTTGAAAAAGGGAGTTGAAGACAATGACACGTATTCCATTAAGCCGAGCGGAAGAGGAAGCACGCCTTCGCCGCGAACGATTGGACCTCAGCATTGCGGAGATGGGGCTTTCGGTTCGAACGACTAATTGTTTGGAAGAGACGGGGATTTTGACGGTCCGCGATCTTTTGAATGCCACCCCACGTCGGTTGTTGGGGATTAGCAATTTTGGCGAAAAGACGCTCGAAGAAGTGTATGCCGCACTCGAAGAGCTGGGTTTCTATCGTCCCGGTCGCGAAGTCACTGCGGCGGTTTCGTAGACACTTATGCCCCGATTCCCAAAGCCATGGAGCAAGAAGCGGGGCAAGCGACGTTTAGGGCATGCGCTCAGCGGATTGGCCGGCGAAGCGGTTTTCTATGTTTCGCTGTTTCTGCTGGGCGTGTTTGGGATTTCGGTCGTCATGATCGCTCGATTTGCCCCCGAGCAGGCACTCGAAGGGTCCACGGAGACCCTTTCCAGCTCGCTTAGCTTTTGGGTGTTTGGCATTCTCTCGCTGGCCGCGATCGCCAGTGGTGGTGGCGGATTGCTGATCCGGCTGAGCAGTTTGGGGACCAGCCACGAGCGTCGTTCGGCCAACGCGAGTCGCAGCGGTACGATCGAAATCATTGGTCCATCTGCGGACGACGACTCGAAATTGCCCAGTGTCCCACAAGGCCGGCTACTGACCGACAGTCCCGGCGAACGGTTGACCTATCGTTTGGCAATGTCCAACCCGGATGATGGCGGTGTGTTGGGGCCCGCGATGTTGTCGTTGTTGTGGAATACCGTTTGGTTCGTTTTGTTAGCCGTGGTCGTTTCGGGGATTTATTACGACCGCCCCCGTCATATCTTGACATTTTTGCTGTTACCGTTAGGCGGAATTGGGCTCTGGGCGTTCCGATCGTTCATCGCCCAAGTGCGACGGATTGCAGGGGTTGGGGCGACGATTGTCGAAATCAGTCATCACCCGTTGGTCCCCGGAGACGATTATCGAGTCTATGTCTGCCAAATGGGACGTTTAAAACTTCGCCGGCTAAAAATTTTATTATGTTGCGAGGAAGAGACGTTTTACCGCCAAGGAACGGACGTAAGGGTGGAAAAATACGAAGCGTTTAGCCAAGTAATCTTAAATCAGCGAGACGTTGCGGTTGACCCACAGACCCCTTGGGAACAACAATTAGCCATCGAGCTTCCCGAGAACGTCATGCATTCTTTTGTCGGTTCTCACAATGCAATTCGCTGGAAGATCGTCGTTTCCGGAGAGTCACGCCCTTGGCCATCGTTCTGCCGAAGTTTCCCCGTCATCGTTCATCCACCCGGATTGCCACCGAAACGCAACCCGCGGTAAATGTTTCGTTGTGTCGGGATGACGCGGTCTACGAGGTGGGGGATCAATTGACCGCGCGCTGGCGAATTTCCCGAGTGCCGCTGGATCAAGTGCAAGGCGTCGAGATTTCCGTGCTTTGGCATACCGAAGGCAAAGGGGACGAAGATCTGCATGTTCATCACTTTCACCGTCTCGATGAACATCAATTGCGTCAGGCTGGGCTGGCCGATACCCAGTCGTTATCGTGTAAATTGCCCTACACACCGCTGAGCTATCATGGTCATCTGATCCGGGTGTGTTGGTGTCTGCGTCTGCGATTGTTTGTTGCCGGCGCCCGTGAAACCGTTAGCGAACAACCGTTCCATTTGGTGTCCAACCGGCTGCGCGCGAATGCTCCGCTGGGATGTGAGATGACGAACCAGGACGGAACGAAGCAGTCTTCGCTGCCCACCGACGTCAAAAAGTCGTTGGATCTGAAAAAGGGCTTTGTTCACCACAGTCGCTCGAGTCGGTTGGCAACCGCTTCAAGCGCGAAGCGATACTAAGCCGCAGGCCCGGCGGTGGATTTTCAGCCCTCCAATCCGTTTTGCACCCGCTTCGTTCGTCCCGGAGCAATCGGTTATCGATTCGATCCGCAGCAGGATGCCGAGCCGCTCGTGGCTGCCCCTACCCTGGCTGCCCCTACCCTGGCTGCATTGGTTCGGCGGATTTGCGATCCCCCTTTCCAACTGATCGTGGGGCCGCATGGATCGGGAAAATCGACGCTGATTCGCGAGCTCGTGCCGCGGCTCTCAAGCCACTTTGCCAAGGTCGTCGAAATTCAACTGCATCAGCCTGAACACCACTACCTAACTTCGCCGCAAACTCTTTCACCAGAAAATGCATCGACTCGCGGGTGGTTTTCCGCTAGCGCCGAACGTCTTATTCATTCTTGCAGAATGGCAAAGTGGGTGGCCGCAAAGCAGCGCGAGGCCCGTCCCAATGGATTGTTGATCATTGATGGGCTCGAGCAACTATCGTGGTGGTCGGTCGACCGAATCCGGCGACGAGCGAAACGTTGGGGGCAAACTGTGTTGGCCACGAGTCATCGACAACATCGCGGTTTTGCGACGCTGCGAAACACGACCTTGGATGCAGACCAAATTATCGCATTGACGCAATCGTTGATTGCCTCGCTCGCAACATCCGAGCAAACGCAGGTACGACGAGAACTGGATCGTCGTTCGCTGGGACCGCAAACCAATCTGCGAGATCTTTGGTTTGACCTTTACGACTTGATAGAAACATCTCGGAGACAACAGCATGCCCGTTCGCTTGAGCGTCGTGATCGTTCAATCGCCCCCCACTCTTGATCTGCAGTCGGCGGATCATTCCGCCCCGGCAAGCATGCGCCCCCACGACAGCGGTGGTGTTGCCGGTTGCAGTGTCGATGCGGTGCTGGGCGAGATGTTGGGGTTGCCTGAAATTGACCTGACCGTGGTCAACCGACTCGAAACAATCTCGATCTCGTCGACCGATCATCTCACGCTCGAGTCGATCACAGGCGACATGGTGGTATTGGATTGGCAAACGGCTTCGCAAACATGCCAGACGCTGCGTTCGCTGGGCCTGGATGCGGTTCGCGGGCCGCACCCGGATGATCCCGACGCGGTGGTCGATCCCGCGCTTCGATCGCGGCGAGTCTATGCATTTGATCTGCGTCAATTCGCCGACGCCAAGACACTGCGTGAATCGATTTTGCGTCTACACGCAAACAAGCAAGTGAAAACATTCTCGCTGTCGCTGGGATCGTCCAACGCCGCTGCGAACCCGCCGCAGACAACTGGCACACGCGAGGTCTCTGGAAAACGGCAAGAAACATCCCCGTTGCCAGGGGCCCCAAACGGGGCGAGTTCTGAAAAGGGAGCGAGTCCCAAGAAGGGGGGGGGGGACGAGAATGACGGTGGCAACGTGAGCCCGCCGCCACGGCCGCTGACGCGTGCGGCAAACCATGCTGTCACGTCCGAGCATCTGGACGCCCTGGTCGATCAGCTTGATGATTTCGATCCCTAGCAGACACGAGAGAGTCACGGGGGGGCGAATGCCGACGCCCGCTTCCGGCGTCGCTTGTTTAATCGCTTTTCCGCGTCGCTTGCATGGTTTGGGTGAATTGCCAGCAGCGGTTTCGGCTGATAATCTATTAGGGGAAACCGCCAACCGGCGGGCACCCGCTTTCCGCCCTTCCATCCTTCGAAAGCACTGTATGTCGGCGATCACCACCCAAGTCGTTAATGATATTCTGTTGGTTGGGTTTACCGACAGCAAGATTCTTGATAGTCAACGTATCGAGCAGGTCGGACGCGAACTTCAAGAGTCGGTCCCTCAAGCGGTTCACAAAAAGATGCTGCTCAATTTTCGTGGCGTCTCGTTTATGTCCTCTGCAATGATCACCAAATTGGTGATGCTCAATAAGAGTTGCAAGGCGCAAGGGGTGAGTTTGAAGTTTTGTGAAGTCTCGCCCAATGTGATGGAGGTCTTCAAGATCACCAAGCTGAACAAGCTTTTTGATATTCAAGAGGGCGAAGAGAAGGCGATGGCTAGCTTCGACAAAAAAGGTTGGTTTGGTTGAACGCTGCCGACTCTCAACCAGGCGACGATCTGAGGCTCGAGAATTCACGTCTGATCGAGGCCGAGCGAGCGGCGATCGGTCATGAGATTCATGACGCGCTACTGCCGTTGATCTTTGGGGCTTCGGCCGGACTGCATCACTTGATCGATCGGCACGACAGTGAGCAGTCAAGTGATTCGGATCCCGTGGCGACTCAGCGACGCGAGCAGCTCGAAAAAATAACGCAGTGGGTCGATCAGGCGTTACAGACAGGGCGTCAAATTCTCGGGGCGGCCTACCCCGCCGAACTGCAGCATCAAACGTGGTCCGTCGCGGCTGCGGAAACGCTGACACGAATTCTTGATGATGCAGCACAGCGCCGGACCGCGATCCACTGGGATATTTCCGACGCTGCCACAACGTTACCCGAAGACGTGGCCACTGCGGCCTATCGCATCACGATCGAAGCGATTCGCAATGCCGCTCGTCATGGCAAGGCGACGGAGGTTCGCGTCGCCGCCAACGTCGAGGATCACATGTTGACCCTCGTGATCGAGGACAACGGGGTCGGTTTCGACCCCCAAGAGGTTTCGTCGGACCGTTTTGGGATTCGGTCGATGAAAGGACGTGCGGATTTAGTCGCTGGGCAACTGACGCTCGCCGCCAAGCCGGGTTGTCCCACTGCCGTCACGTTTCGCTGCCGCGTGAATGCTCAAACGCGGTGATCTTAGGCAGGGGGGATCTTAGGCAGCGTCGCTTGAATTCATGTCTTTGAGCGACTTGCCAAGCCGTTTTTTGTTGGCGGCGGTCGTTTTGCCACGTGTTCCCTTGGTCGTACCGGTGTCGGTCGCCAAAAGTGCCGCGACATTGGGGTGCAAATCATCGCTGTCGGTCGGCGTGCCAATTTGCTCGATCGCATCGCTTACGCCCAACAGCACCGATTGGCGGACGCCGTCTCGCAGCCATTCAAAGAAATTTACGTTCATTCCAACTCTCCATCCCTAGTTTGTTTGCTGATTCTTTTCCGTGGTGCGTCCAAGCCTCGCACGCGTTGTCGGTTCTAGATTAGAAAGCGGGCGAGCGTCTAGACCGATTTGGCAGCCCGCCAAATGGCTGCGTTCGCCACCCCAAACCACGCTTGCTTTGATGGAATTCGCCGCTCATCGGTCGCGGCGACCGAGTCAACGATGCGGAAACTACGCCGCACGCCGCATCGGAGCATCATTTTCGGCGACTTCAGCGACTTCAGCAACTCGCTCGGGCATGCGGATGATCGATTCATCGGCCGACTGAATTTCTTCGACCTGATCAATCTCTTGACCTGCAAAGACGCATTCCAATGTGCCTGAATTGGAATAAATTTTTAGCTCGTCTTCTTCGATAAACCAAACCGCTCGAAACGCTTCGGTGCGAAAACAGCGTCCACAGAAGAAACCGTCACGAATCAGCAGCGACTCTGACAACACCTTCGCGGGCGGATGCTCTTGACCCGCATCGGTGCTCTGGTCGTCGATCCATTGGCACAGACGGCTTCGGACAGTTTCCAGGCGTTGAGAGTTTGTCATTCGATGGTCAAATCACGGTCGAATCGGGGGGATGACACACCGCTGCGTTGCTTGGCACAGCGGGAGTGATCCCTGGAAAAGAGAGAGCTGCGGCAAATGGGGCTCCGTCCTTGGTGCCCCTCCGCCGGTCTTTTCTTTTTCGACTCATTGCAATTGTTTCGTTCGATCGATCTCGATTCAAAGGCAATCTGCCCCTAAACTTCCCAAGTTGCCATCTGTTATTGCTTCCTTTGCCACTAGGAATGGTGTTATGCGAGTCTTGTTGGACGAAACGAAATTGAACGAGGGCGTTCTACGTCTGGCGAGCGAGATTGACGATTTCTACGGCAACCAGCGACATTTGACCGTGATCGCCGTGATGACGGGCAGTTTGGTGTTGTTTGCCGATCTGATTCGCCGACTTTCGATGCCTCAACGGGTTGGGGTTGTGCAAGCATCGAGCTATCGTGGGGGGACAAAATCGGGCGAACTACGGGTCGATTCGAACATGATGATCGATGTCGCCGGCCGTGACGTCTTACTGGTGGACGATATTTTCGACACCGGAAAGACGCTGGATCGGCTTCAGAAGATGATGCTTGATTCGGGAGCCTCGACGGTGAAAACGGCGGTGCTGCTGCACAAAAATCGTGAACACTCCGTTGCGATGCGACCCGACTTTGTGGCCTTTGAGATTCCGGACGAATTTGTGGTCGGTTACGGATTAGACTATTTAGATATGTATCGCAATCTTCCCTACTTGGCTGTGCTTGAACCTGACGAGATCGAGGCCACAGCATCGGAATCGCAACCGTGAGTGTTCTTCCCAACGCGAGATCGCTGAGAGTCTTGTTGGTGGGGCGGCATTTCTGGCCTCATGCCTCGTTTGATGCTGCCGGTTTTTTGGCTCAGTTAGCGACCGATCTCTATCGCAGCGGGGTGCATGTCGAGGTGGTGACGCCCCGCTATGCCGCATCATGGCCCGAGCATTTTCACTTTCGTGAAATTCCCGTGCACCGACCCGCCGCGGCTCCACGCAGCGATTGGTCGATGGGGCGTTACGTGCGTCATTTGACCACTTGGCTGAAAGACCACAGCGAATCGTTTGACTTGATTTTGGCTGATTCGATTCGCGAAGAATCGCAGGCGGTCGTCGAAGCGGCCTCGGCCGCCGGTATCGCCTCGGTGCTGGTGTCCGCAGGCTGGGGTGACGAAAGTGATCCCGCATGGTGGCAATCCTCGCGAAGTGCTCGTCGTTGTGCAGCGACCGCCAAAGAGGCCGACGCGATCATTGTCAAAAACGCGGCTGCCGAGCGGTTGATGATCGCCCAAGGCTTTCCCCCGTCCTTGCTGCACCGAATCGAAATTGGATTTACCAGCAGCGTCAACAACCTCGAAGACAATCGGTCTGCGGCCCGCAATCGTTTGGCCGCTGTCAATTCGGACCTGACCACCCTGCCAGAATCCGAAGTGGTGCTCTGCACCGGCCGGATGCAAAAAACGGGAGCGATGCAGTGGTTGGCCTCCACCGCGCGTCCGCTGATCGCGAACCGCCCCGATTTGCGGTTCTGGTTCGTGGGGGATGGTCCCGAACGTCAATCGTTGTACGATTTTTTGCGTGCGGACGGCGTGCGGAATTCGATTGCCATGCCCGGCTCGTTTGTCGACACGACCGATTTGATGATCGCAGCGGATGTGTTTGTACACGGTGATCGGCAAGGTCTCGATTTCGCCTTGCCCTCCGCCGTTTCCGCGGCCATACCAATTGTGGCAGCGGAGGTCGCGGAGCTGCGTTCGCTGCTCACCCCCAACGGTAAACCGATCAAACGAATCGCCTCGGCAGCAACCTCGGTCAAACCCGATGATCCACAGGACGAAGCCGTAGCATGGTTCACGCCGGGCAAATCCAAGTCACTTCGCATCGCCATCCGCCGTACCCTCGATGAAATGCCGCAAGCGAAACAGCGTGCACTGCAGCTCCGCCGTGACCTGGTTCGATCGCGTCCGCAAACCAAGGCGATCGAAGCTTATATCAATGTAATGACGCGTGTCGTTCAAGAAAAAGCCAACGGCAAATCGCGGATTGCCACCGATTCTAATTCGATCGAGACTGCTTCATGAGCCGACGAATCGCATTGGTGATTCCAACGATGGATCGGGGCGGCGCCGAAAAACAACTCTGTTTGTTAGCCGAGAATCTGCCTCGCGATACGTTTGAAGTTCACGTCATCCTGCTGACCCGCGATGGCCCGCGAAGCGAAACGCTGCGCGCCGCCGGGATCCCGGTCACCGTGATCGGCAAACGATTTAAAGCGGATCCGACGGCACTGTTTCGCCTGCGGCGTGAATTGGTCCGTTTGAAACCGGATGTCGTTCACACCTGGATCTTTGCGGCCAATAGTTTCGGACGCGCCGCCGCTCGATTGGCTCGTGTCCCGATGATCATGGCCAGCGAGCGATGTGTCGATCCTTGGAAAACCGAATCTCATTTTTGGGTTGATCGCCAGCTCGCAAAATTCACCGATGCGATAACCACTAACAGCACCGGGGTGGTCGATTTCTATGCCGATCACGGGATCGACCGCAACAAGTTTTGTGTCATTCCCAATGGTATCCAGCCGCCATCAGGAAACCGTATCGAGCGTGACGAAGCGTTTGCTCGTTTGCAGGTCCCGCTCGATCGAAAGCTGATCTTGGCGGTCGGCCGGCTGTGGCCTCAGAAACGCTATCGCGATTTGATTTGGGCCGCCGAATTGCTCGGAACCACACGCGACGATACCACGTTGGTGATCCTCGGTGACGGGCCGCAACGCGGCGAATTGCTCCGTTTTCGTGATTCGGTGACGATCCCCGAGCGAGTCCGATTCGCCGGGACGCGTCATGACGTGGCTGAATTGTTGCCGCATGCGGATCTGTTTTGGATTGGCAGCGAATACGAGGGGCAAAGTAATTCGGTGATTGAAGCGATGCAGGCCGCCGTCCCGGTGGTTGCATCGGACATTCCTGGAAACCGTGACTTGGTGCTCCCCGGTGTCACGGGAATGTTGGTACCACTGGGCGACACCGCCGATTTTGCTCGGCAAACAATGACGCTATTGGAATCGCCTGAACTCGCCGCAAATCTCGGGAAAACGGCCCAAAAGCGGATCGAAACCGAGTTCACCGTCGACGCCATGGTGCAGCGTCACGCCGAGTTGTATTTGCGATCCCGTTGACGCACGCCATCGCGGTCCAGGCGCGATCCTGATAGCAAATCAGCGGGTATTTCTGGTAAGAGGTTCCGTTCGTAACGATCAGGAGACGATAGGTGCGTCAAAAATGTTCCCAAAACGTCATTTTGACTTAATTCTTCGTTGAGCCAGCCGCCCAGACAGATACCATCGATCTTGTGCTAAGCGTCAAGCACATCGTGGTCATCTAAATCGCGTGGAATCGTTTCGCGTCGCCTAGATCTCTCACGTCCTTCCCACGAAGCCTACTACCACCATCAGGTACCGCCATCTATGGATATGAGCGAGACAAGCCAGCCGACGATTGATGAAGTCGATTTGCTGTTGGCGAATGCCCGCTTGCGTGACGAGCTCGAGCCGTATCGTGACGAATCGATCGATAGCTCGTCGATGCACCGGATGCCATTGCACACCGAAAACGAATATCTCGCCTCGATGTTGGCTTGGGAACGTGCCCCTGCACTCCCGATCGCATCCTGGTTCAATCCTCCGATGCAATTGCCAAGCCCTGACTCGGTTTCCGACAGCACGCTGCCGCGGTTGCTTGCCAACACGATCGAGCGTTTGTATTCCGAGCGAGTGGTGTTGAAGTTCACCGATCACCTATCGGATCGTGAGCTGTACAAGATCATCTATCGCGACATCATGCCCTCGTGCGAAAAGAAGCTCGACATTCCAGGCAAATACCTTGAATGGCGATGTGTCGAGGACAACGAGACTTGGTTGCGTTTCTACGCGGACGCGGTCGACCGCCGACGCTTTCAGGAAGAGCACGATGTGTCGCTTCCCGTCGCGGAAGAGCCCAAGTTCAAACGCAATTTGCCAGGCAACTAGCCTTTGCGGTAGATCCACATGCACGCCAGTGCCGAGACCGCATCTTTCCAGCCGATCTTTTTGCCTTCGTCATAGCCTCGGCTGTCGTAGTGGGTGGGAACCTCAAGAACGCGTACATCCCTCGCGGCAATTTTTGCCGTGATCTCAGGCTCAAAACCGAACCGACATTCTTTCAGTGAAATGCCTCTCAACATTTCACCCTCAAACGCTTTGTGACATGTTTCCATGTCGGTTAAACGCAACCCGGTCATCAGGTTGCTCAGCTTCGTGAGCATCCAATTGCCAAATCGATGCAGCCATGACGGATCGCTGCAGCCATCTAGGTAACGCGATCCATAGACCACATCGGCATTGCCGTCAAGAATCGGCCACACGACGCGTAACAACGTGGCGGGATCATATTCAAGATCTGCGTCCTGGATTGCAACCACGCCCCCTCGACTGTGCCGGATCGCCAATCGTACTGCCGATCCTTTGCCGTGATTGCATCGCCGGCGAATGATCGTGCGATTGCCACGCGGGGCCAAACTGGCGAGCCATTGGCTCGTGCCATCGCAGCTTCCATCATCGACGACGATGACTTCGGTTGATCGTGGCATCACTTCATCAATTCGCTCGAGCACTTTTGGCAGCGTTTCCCGTTCGTTATAGACCGGGACAATGATCGTTAAATCGTAGTGATCAAGCGGCTGGACGCTGTTGGCCGCGATCGAGGCTTCGGCAATAAAGTCAAGCGTCTCTTCGGTCCGCCGGATGACGTCTTCGATCGGGTCGACCAGATCAAGACTCCAGCTCTCGCGACGTTCCTCCACGGCGGTTTCGGTGGTCGCAGACCGCACGCTCGGGGCCTTGGGGTTGGCACGATCTTGGATCGCAACGGCTTGGGGGGAAAACATCAAGTCGGCCGGGGTGTCGGATTCGATTGGCATACGGAGCTCGGGCACAGGCGGTGATAGCGATGGGTCGATCGGTTCCTTCCACAGTAAATCTGGGCTATCAAAATCACTCAAGCCGAAAAATTTGCCGCAACCGGCCAAATCCCGCATAGCGGAACCGTCAATCAGGCCGGTTCTAGCAGTTATGCCGATTCGTTGCTTTAGTCCCCCCAATGCCATTGCTGCCATCGGCTGCTTGGACCCCCCCCGGTGATCGTTTGATTCACGTGATTTTCGTAAAAAGAGAGGGAGTGGCGGTTGTCCGTAGTGCTAGGGTCTAGGGATGACAGACACACGTTAGCTGCGGTCGATTTCACGCATCCGCTAGGATGCTGCAAGCGGCGTCGACTACATTATCCTGCTCAAGCGGTGGTTGTCGTTGCGTTGCATTTTTCCTGATCTACCCCTCGGATCGGTGCAGTGTTCCTTCTCTCAATAAGAAGAACCGTTTGTCTTGACGCTCCGAACACGAAGCAATCCTAACGCGAAGTAAAACCTATGGACCTCCTGATTTATCTTGCCCTCATTCCAACGCTTGGCGTCGTGGCTCAGTGGATTGCGTGGCGGACCGGATTGCCGGGCATTTTATTGCTGTTGCTGTTCGGCGTTTTGCTGGGGCAATTTGTTCAGCCCGATGCGTTTCTCGCCGAGTTGACGGGGGGCGATGCCGCCAAGGCGGGACCCGAGTTGCTGTTTCCGATCGTATCGCTGTCGGTGGCCGTGATCATGTTTGAAGGCGGCTTGTCGCTGAAATTTCACGAGCTGCGTGAAGCGGGAGGTGCCGCGTTTCGGTTGGTCACCCTCGGAGCCGTCATCACGTTTTTCGGTACTGCCGCGGCAGCCCATTTCACGCTAGGTCTTGCTTGGCCGATCAGCTTTCTGCTCGGGGCGATCCTGATTGTGACCGGTCCCACCGTAATCGGTCCCTTGCTGCGGCAAGTTCGTCCGACACGCCGAGTGGCATCGACGTTGAAATGGGAAGGCATCGTGATTGACCCGATCGGTGCGGTTTTGGCCGTGCTGGTGTTTGAGAATGTCTTGGTCCACTCCTCCGAGCCCGATCTTGGTTCGGCACTTTTTATGCTCACCAAAACGATCGTGGTCGGGATGGGGCTGGGCTGTGCTGGTGGTGCCTTCTTATCGACCGCGTTTCGTCGCTATTGGGTTCCTGACCAATTGCACGGCATTGGAACGCTGTCGGTGGGGTTGCTGCTGTATGCGATCAGCAACCATTTGGCGCATGAATCAGGGCTGATTACTGTCACTGTGATGGGGATTTGGTTGACCAATCAACATCATTTCGACATCGAACACATCGTCGAACTCAAAGAGAACTTGAGAACCTTATTGATCGGTTGTCTGTTCATTGTGCTCGGGTCGCGAGTGGTGATCGATGACGTGACCGCCCAAGGATGGCATGGCATCCTGTTTTTGCTGTTGATGATCGGGATCATCCGTCCGATCTCGGTGTTTGTCTCGCTGTGGAAATCGCCGCTGAATTGGCGAGAACAAGCGTTTGTCGCTTCGCTGGCACCACGCGGCATCGTCGCGGCGGCCGTTAGCAGTGTGTTTGCATTGGAACTCGAACGCCGCAGCGGTTCGTTTGATCTGGCGGGGTCCGATCAACTTGCCACCGTTACCTTTCTTGTGATCGTGGGCACCGTCGCCGTCTATGGGTTGGCCGCATCACCGATCGCCAAACTGTTGGGGCTCGCTGATGAAAAGACCAATGGCATCTTAATGGTTGGAGCCGATTCCTGGGTCCGAGACTTTGCCGAGGAACTCACTGAGGTTGGCGTCCCCGTGACCTTGGTCGACACCAACTATAACAAGGTCTCGCAAGCACGCGTCGCAGGGCTCCGCGCCGAATGCATGAATATTCTCAACGAGCATGCCCGCCAGGATCTGTCGATCGCCGGGATCGGACGTTTTCTCGCGATGACCCCCAATGATGAAGTGAACTCGTTGGCACTGCGTGAATGTCGTGGGATGTTTGAAAGCGCCCAGCTGTACCAGCTGAATTTCACTGTGAAAAATACAAGTTCGCGACGTGAGATGACCCGCAATCTCGTCGGGCGGCAACTGTTTCGCGAAGGGCTGACGTTCTCGAAAATTCGGGAATTGCATCAGTCTGGAGCGGTGTTTAAAGCCACAAAATTGACCGACTCGTTCACCTACGCGGACTTTATTCGTCGGTATAATGAGGTACCCGAGCTGCTGTGCGTGGTGCAAAGTGACGGAATTCCGCTGCTCAATACCGTCAGCGATCCGCTGAAACCCGAGCCTGGTCAAACCATTGTTTGTCTTGTCACCTCGGTCCCATTGCCCCAAGAACATGTGGCGATGGATCCGGAAAAGAAAAAGGATCCCAAAAAGACTCTGGATCCTGAAAAGAAATCGGATCCCCAGATCAATACTCCCGAACCCAGTTAGCCCGAACCCCAATAAAGCCGATTCCGCATCTGCGGTCTCGCTTCCCGCTGTCACAAATCATCCCGCTCGCTCTTCGTCTCGTCTCTCTACTCTTTTGCCGTCCGCTATCGATGTTGATTCCACCGTTTACGATGTTGTTGGCGCTGTTGCCGCTGATTGGTTACTTGATTTTGATCGGGGGCATTCGCGCATCGGGACGTGCCTTGATCACCACGGGGCCGCGCGATGTGGCCGCGATCGGCATCGCGGTCAGTGGTCTTGTCGCGGTTGGACCCGTCGAACTGTTCTTTCCCGCTCCGGCGGCTAGCATGTTTGGCCCCTGGGTTTGGTTTGCCATCGCGGCGTTTTACTTTCTATGTCTGACGCTGATCGCAATCACAAGCACGCCGAAACTGGTCGTCTATGGACGTTCGGCTGACCAGGTGTTCTCGTCGCTGCTAATCGCGGCACAGCATCTCGATGCTGCCGCTACGGGCGATGCGGCGGCGTTGCGAGTGGTGATGCCCACGATCAAAGTCCAGCTGCGAATCGATGGACAATCCGGCGCCGATTCGGCCCAAATCTTCGCCTTTGAGCCCAATTTGACCTCCCAGTTTTGGTATCAATTGCAGGCCCACCTTCGCGCCGAAGTGCCTAAACAGCCAGTGCCACGCAATTTGGGCGGCGTCTCGATGCTGATCGCAGCGGGCTGTTTAATTGGACTGTTGCTGTGGCACAGTTCTGGTCGAGAAGAGTTGGTGGTCGAGGGCTTTCGTAAATGGCTATGGCGATGAAATAATGCCACCCTCGGTTCTTTTTATTTCTCACACACTCTCTTATGGTCTGTCCCCAATCCAGGGCAGGTACACCGATGCTCGCAAAAGAAGTCAAAACCGGATCGGTCATTGTGCACGAAGGCAACCCGATCGTCATCATTTCGCTTTCGGTTCAATCACCGTCTGCCCGTGGTGCTGCGACGTTGTACAAGTTTCGCGGCCGCAATGTGGTCACCCGAAATAAAGTCGACGTCACGTTCAAAGGTACCGATGTCGTTGCTGAAGCCGATTTTTCCAAACGCAACGTACAATTGATGTACACCGATCCAACCTACATGTACGTGATGGATCAGGAAAGTTACCTGCAATACGATGTGCCGATCGAAGATGTCGAAGAACAACTTCCCTACATCACCGAAGGACTCGAAGGCATTCGTGCTCTCGTCTACAACGATGAGTGTGTGGGAATCGAATTGCCAGCGTCAGTCGAGTTGACGATCAAACAGTGTGACCCGAGTATTAAAGGAAACTCGGCCACAGCGCGAACCAAGCCGGCAACGCTCGAGACCGATCTGATCGTTCAGGTCCCCGAGTACATCAAAGAGGGGGAACGCATCAAAGTGGATACGCGAACCGGTGAATTCTTGTCGCGTGCCTAAGGCATGTGTTCGATGCCGCATTAAGCGGCACCACACGAGCGTTTTTTGTAGCGGTGCGGCGCAAGCCGCCCGGTCCAGTTCAAACGTCCAGTTCAAACGTTTTTCCACTTTGTAACCGGACGGCTCGCGCCGTACCGCAAACAAAGTCGATCGCGTTTACCTACAGAGCCTTGGGCGTTTCAGCGGCATATTTGGCGAACGCTTTTGCGGTCGCCTCGGCATCAAAGTCACCTTGATACAGCACCACTCGGCAGCGAATGGTCATCGTTTGGCCATCCTTCAGCGTGACGCCTTCGGTTTTATCACCACCATTGAAATGGTAGTGACCGAACGGGTTGGCGGCAAATAAACCGTAGGTGCGAACGTGCCAACTGCAGGGCGCGGCAAAACTCGAGGGATGATAGAAGACAGACATGCCAACGGTTTTGTTGTCGACGGGGCCAGAGTAATTCACCCAGTTTGATTTCTTGGCCCAAGCTTCAGCGTCGGTGAGCCCTTCGGCATTGGTGATCTTGCCGCCAAGCTTCGAGTCGACCTTCATCGTGCCGGCGACACGGATGCCAAAGCTGCCTTCTTTGGTGTCCCCAAAGTTCACATCGCCATCGGTCGCGCGGAGCACCACCTCAAAATCGATGATTCGTTTGCCGTCCTCGGTGTGAAACGTGGTGCGGCGCGAATCAGACAACTGGCGTTTGCCATCGGCATCATTCCAGTCATTTTCAGTCGTGATCACGACCGCTTTGTTTTTCGCATCGACGGTGGCTTCGCCTGCGGTCTGGATAATCCGTCCCGTCCCTTCATGCGCGTCGTCGATCCAAAAGTCGATTCCATTGACTTCACCGTGGGTAAACCACAGCGATCGGTGATGATCGTGATCTAATTTTTCGCCTTCGGTTCCCGATATCATGGGGAAATCACGCGTCATCGATTGTCCTCCCGGCCCAATCACGGGATACACAATCGGGAAGCCGTTTTGATATTCGATATAGCCAGCAAACAGTTTTCCGTTGTCGTAAACCTTCCAACCTTGGGGCGAATCTGTTTTCTTGACACTCATGCCGTCCGTCTTCAAAGGCGAATCGGCCCACAGCAATGTCATCGATGTCGATGCAAGTAGCACTGTGAAAAGTGATCGAAGCAGAGATGTTTTGAGCAAATGCATGGAGGGTCCTAGTGAGCAAAACAAGGGAGGGGAATGGGGCGAGAGTAAAGGAAGCAATCTTGGGGGAAACGGATCAAGGTTGAGCGTCTTCGGTTTGACTCGGCGAGGCTTCCGTGTCGACATCGGATTCGTCGTCGACGTCGTCCGTGGTGTCAAAGTTTAATTGCAACTTTTCGATTCCGATATCAACAATCATCAAATCTTGACCCGGTGGCAATTTTGTTTGGGTCTCTAATTCATTGGTGTGGCTGGGAACGTCTTTCCCAATGACTGAATTCACTTCATGGCCGTCATCCACATCGAGAGCCAAAAAATCAAGCGTTCGCGTTCGCACGCGTGGGTTGGGGAAGATCGATCGCCCTCGAGTCAGCAGCACCACGGGGGTCGCGTCGGGTTGATGAATGGTGCATCCCCAAGGCTCGTCAAACTCTTTTTGCCACAACGATTTTCCGTCATTCAGCGAGATCGCGAAGATCGCATCGGTCGTTTCGTGATCGTTGCCCTGACGCGTATGCAACTGGGATGTCGGCGGTACATCGCTCTGTTGAGGACGACGCATGGGCAGCAAGAAACATTTATCCTCCAGTACCATCGCATGCAATCCAATCAGATCGGGATAGGCAGGCAACGTGACACTGCTGATTTCGGTAGCGGAGATCAAATCCCAGATCGCCGCGTTCCCTTCGGTGTCCAGTAACGTCAAGTAACGACCGCCGATCAAGCGGCCATACGAGGCCGGAATGTTTTCGTTGGTGCGGTTTGCTTCGTTTGCACGTTTGCTCAATTTAACTTTGTTTGTGAACGGATTGAACAAACGGATTTCATACTCACGCGATGTTCCGGTGGGCAGATAGCTCAGCACGTGCTCGCCAATGGAGGACCAGATTTGTCCATTTTCCCAAGCGGTTTCTCGCAGTTTCGCGCCGTCGTGCAAATTGAAAAACACGATACGCTGTTCACTGTCCGAAACCACCGCGATCTCATTTCCGTCAGAAAGGACCTCGCCACTGATCGGAGCATCGGAATTTCGCCACTGGGGTTCCTTGGTCAACAAATCCAACGACATCAACTCGCCGCCCTGCAGTGCCAACACGCGGTCACCGAGGATTGGGCCGAGGTTAAAGGTGGGAACCAGGTTTCTCGCACTCACACCGTTGATCAGATATTGAAAGACTTGATCGCCAAATCGAGTCGGATTGCTACGGCGTTTCAATAGCGGTGAATCGTCACTGCTTAAACTGTGACGCCACAGCACCGATTCATTCGCTTGACTGTCTAAACGGTGCAAATCCACTGCCACCAACGCGTTCGGCGTGACGACGATCATCACCCCTCCGGCAATCATCGCTTCGTTTTGCCCCATGTCACGCTGCCGGTTTTCGAGGTCCAGCGGGATCGCGCGAGGATAGCCGAGCGGATTTCTTAACGCCAAGGCAAACGCACCTTCGCTGACCAGTCGCCATCCCTGAAATTCTTGGCCGGCGAGAATCGTTGTTTCTGATACCTGTTGATTCAGTGCCATCGTCGCTCGCATTCGACTCGGTCGCGGTTCCCATTTGACCTTGGCCGAATCCGGCCACGTGCGTGTCTTGACCAGCGGTAGTGTGGCCGCTTCGATTTGGTCAAGCTGTTCCGCGTCTGGACCATCCTCGCGATCACGCAGCATGGCGAGGATCTGCAGCGCGTCTTTGGCGTAACCGCTCAGCGAGTGAATCTTGGCGAGATGAAACAGACGCGAGGTGGGTAAGGTTTCGAGTTGTTCTGCGGTGGCGTAGCGAGTGCCAAGCTGCAAGCTGTACGCACGAAGCCATTCCTGGTCCTTCTCCAATCGGCTCGATAATTCGTCGCGAATCAGATCGCTGGCCGACAGCGACCCAAATTGTTGAATCAGCTGCCATAACAAATTGTTGGGGCTGTGCCGTTTCTCGGCAAACGAGTCCGCGAACATGGTGTCCACGCTCGCTCGCTCGGTCTCGTCCATTCGGCTCGCCAATTCGGCCGAACGTGCTGCGAGCCACGCGTCGAGCGAACATTGCCGCGCGACATCCGAAACGATGCGATTGGCTGCGTCCTTGCTGGCGGGTTCCATCGTCACGACATCGGACAATTTCAACATGTATTTTGCCGCGTCCACGTGCTGATTGTTTTGTAATGCCGCTCGCACTCGCAGCGCCAACAGTTCGACTCGCTGTTCGGGTTGGTAGATTAATTGGTCAAGCGTTTCGACGAGCTCGCCATCGACCTCGGGCGATTCCCGTAGCGAATCGAGCATCGCGGCAACCGACAACATCAATGCGGTGTCGTTTTCCGGTTCTTGCGCACGTGCTTTTGCCAACATTTTTAACGCCTCGTCACGCTCGCCTCGTTGAATCAGAAGCTCCGCTTTATGGATCAACGCTTGGATGTCTTCGGGGTTGCGATGAAGGGCTTGTTCTATTTTCGGTTCAAGCGAAGCTTCCCCATATGCCACTGCAATCGAAGTCGCCCCCTGTGACATCAACTCGCCTTGGGCCGCAACGAGATTGCCTAGTTGGAACCGCAGCTTGCGGCGAGCCAGTACCGATCCATCCTCGAGCGAGACTTTGATGATTTCATTCGATGTGGTGGGAAGCAAATAGAAATCGTCACCGAACACGCCACGTCCTGAAATCGTTTGGCCGACGGAAAGCAGGTCGGATTTTGAAGTCCATTGACTGTTTCCCGTTTTGACATCGTAGGCGCTGATTTGGTTGGTTCCGACCAAAAAGAATTTGTCATCGCGGATGCCCGCCAGATACCGCATCGTGATCCGGTTTTTTTCCGGGAATAGCGACTCGCCACTGATTACATCCAAACCAATCAATCGATCGGATTCGATCGGAGTGACTAGCAACGATTGCCCTGACGCGATCGGAGCGCCGTTATGCCAACGCTGCATCAGCGGCACTGTCTCGACGCCGCGTCCACGACCGCTCATGCTGCGAGCGAATTCGTCGTTGCGGTTAAAAACAACGCCCCAGCGAAGCATGCGGTCGGCCAAGTCGATTGCCACCATCGCGCCGGCACCCGTGGGACAAATTAACACGCCTTCATGAAACGTCGGCGTGGCACCCGCGACACGGCGGATCGGATCCGTTTCGATGCCGCCGGTTTCCACCGCCACGAGATGTTGACGCCATAGTTCTTCGCCCGTTGCTGGTTCAAGACACACCAGCAGAATATCGCCAGCGATTTCGACAATCGTGTACAGTCGTCCGTCCAGTGGCAGTGGCGGACCAAGGAAGAACGCGTCGCTTAATGTTGATGCGGTGTCTTCGCCTTTGCCTAATCGCCACAACAATTTGCCTTCG
>NZ_JBFHFD010000012.1:0-40991 GCF_041583735.1 Novipirellula sp. | reverse complement strand
GCTGCAAACCGGCAGCAGTGTCGAGCGAGCTTAATCCCAGCACGCCAACGCGTCGCGACGTGCTTCGCGGTGGTACCGCTTT
Organism: Novipirellula sp.; assembly: GCF_041583735.1. Lineage (NCBI taxonomy): Bacteria > Pseudomonadati > Planctomycetota > Planctomycetia > Pirellulales > Pirellulaceae > Novipirellula > Novipirellula sp. Next base: position 40,909 of record NZ_JBFHFD010000012.1, on the reverse strand, counting down.
GTCGGCGGCATTAGGCACCGCAGCATTGGGCGGCAGTGCGATTGCACCTCAGATGCTGCACGCAGCATCGGGGTCGGATGATCCGAATCGTGTGATCCGTATCGGTATCGTCGGAGTCGGCGGACGAGGAACCGGAGCCCTCAACGATTCGTTGTCAATCAACGACAACATTCGCGTGGTGGCGATGGCCGATTTGCAGCAAGAGAATTGCGAGCGAGCTCGTACGATTTTGAGCAAGCGATATGGCGATAAAATTGACGTCAAAGACGATCGTATCCACATCGGGTTGGATGCTTACAAAAAGGTTCTCAGCGATCCCGATGTCGACTTGGTGATTTTAGCCACATCGCCCGGTTTCCGTCCCTACCATATTGCCGAGGCGGTTGCTGCTGGCAAGCACGTCTTCGCTGAAAAGCCGTCGTGTGTCGACCCCGCAGGTTACCGAGTTTGCATTCAAGCTCATGATGAAGCGGTGAAGCAGGGAACATCGATTGTCACGGGGACACAGTACCGCCGCCAAGTCAATTATGTGGAAGCGATCAAGCGAATCCACGATGGCGAGATCGGTGATATCGTTAGCGCCACGACCCGTTATTGCTCGGGCGGCATTTGGTACAAGAATCGTAAAGAAGGCGTCAGTGATACCCAGTATCAACTGAACAATTGGATGCACTTCATCTGGTTGTCGGGTGACCAAATCACCGAGCAAGCGGTTCACAACATCGACGCCATCAATTGGGTGATGGGATCGGCGCCCGAAACCGCCTATGGTTCAGGCGGGCGATTCACTCGTCCCGATGACAGTGAGATGTGGGATAACGTGTCGGTCGACTACACGTATCCGGGCAACCGAGTTTGCTCGTTCATGTGTCGCCAAATCCCCGGGACCAAGGGCGATAACGGAAACGTGATCTACGGCAGCAAAGGCACAGCCTACATCGACGCGATGAGTGGCGGATCGCGGTTCTTTGATCGCAGTGGCAAAGAGATCTGGAGCATGAAGGGCAGCATTGCCGATGCGTATCGTCAAGAACACAAGGATCTGGTGGACTCGATTCGTAGCGGCAATCCCATTGTCGAACTTCGTACAACCGCAGAAAGTTCGCTGACGGCGGTCATGGGACGGATGGCGGCGTATACCGGTCAACTCGTCGATTGGAAATTTGTCACTGAGAAATCTTCGCTAGACCTGTATCCCAAAGACTTGGATTGGAACGGAGATCGACCGGAGCCCTCGTTCGCAATCCCAGGCGTAACGAAACTGACTTAGTCGATCGCCCGCGATTCTTGACCGATCAAGTTCACTCACACGAAAGCAAGTTTATGTACGGCGCGTTCCAAACCCATTTGTCCGAGCAACTAGGCGAGATCCGTGATAACGGACTCTATAAATCCGAGCGAATTATTACCTCGCCTCAAGATGTTCGCATTCAAGTGGGGGGGGGACAGTCGGTGCTAAACCTGTGTGCTAACAATTATTTGGGGTTGGCTGACAACCCCGAGATTGTCAAGGCAGCGCACGAAGGGCTTGATCGTTGGGGATACGGACTTTCGTCGGTTCGTTTCATCTGTGGAACTCAGGATGTTCACAAGCAGCTCGAGCAATCGCTCAGCGAGTTTCTCGGTACCGAAGACACGATTCTCTATACGTCTTGTTTCGATGCGAACGGAGGGTTGTTCGAAACGTTGCTCGGCAGTGAGGATGCCATCATTTCAGACGAACTGAATCATGCCTCGATCATTGATGGCGTTCGCTTGTGCAAAGCCCAGCGGTTTCGTTATCGCAACAACGATCTCGCCGATCTCGAGGCCAAATTGGCCGATGCGTCCGCCGCTCGGTTCCGTATGATCGCGACCGACGGCGTGTTTTCGATGGATGGTTACATCGCCAATCTGCCGGGGATTTGCGATTTGGCCGACAAGTACAATGCGTTGGTGATGGTCGATGATTCGCATTCGGTCGGATTCATGGGCAAACATGGCCGGGGAACTCACGAACACCACGACGTGATCGACCGAATTGACATCATCACCGGAACGCTCGGCAAAGCTTTGGGCGGCGCCAGCGGTGGTTATACGAGTGGACGACGCGAGATTATCGAGTACTTACGTCAACGCAGTCGACCCTATCTGTTTTCGAACTCGGTCGCTCCTCCGATTGTCGCCGCCTCGTTGCGTGCGATCGGGTTGCTGAACGAGTCGACCGAGCTTCGTGACCGTTTGGAATCCAACACTCGCTTCTTTCGTGAAGGGATGCAGAAAGCCGGTTTTGACATTCTGCCGGGTGAACATCCGATCGTCCCTATCATGTTTGGCGATGCCGTTGTCGCGTCTCAAATGGCCGATCTGATGCTCAGCAAGGGGGTTTATGTGGTTGGTTTTTCATTCCCGGTCGTTCCCAAAGGCAAAGCACGGATCCGTACCCAGATCTCTGCAGCGCATCGCGAAGAGGATCTGCAGTTTGCGATTGATATGTTTTGCGAAGCCAAGGCCGAAATGCAGCTTTAATCAGCGAGGGTTTTGGGGGCCCAAGGGTTTTGGGGGCCCAGTGGAGATTTTTCTAACGGAGCGGCGCAAGCCCAATTCCATCTACTTTGGGTAGCGGCACGGTTTTACGGCTTAAACGCGACGGAGGCAGGTTGCATCAGGACGCGTCGTGCGTGAGCCAGCGTGAGAGTTTGGTAAGCAATTCACGTCGGTCGATCGGTTTGGTAATAAAGTCGCTATAGCCAGCCGCAAGGCACCGCTGTTGATCACGCTGTAATGCGTTTGCCGTTAACGCGATGATCGGTCCTTGGAAACCTCGGTGACGCAATTGTTGGGTTGCGGTGATCCCGTCCATGACCGGCATCTGCATATCCATTAAAATGGCGTCGATGGGCGTCCCCCCGTCACGGCAGGCGATCCATTTCTGAATTCCCTCGGCCCCATTGACCGCCGACAGGACCTCGCCCCCTGCGGCGCGTATAAATGCTTGAACCAGAAACCGGATGTCGCGACTGTCGTCCACCGTCAAAATACGTCCCGATATTTCCGGCATCTTGTCGGTACCATCTTGGACCCGATTGGTTCGGTTCACTTTCGGGGCGTCGGTCCGTGTCGCGGACGGCGAGATCCAGATCGCATCCTCAAGCGGTCCCGTCGGCAAAGTAAATCGGAACAAAGATCCCTTGTTCACCTCGCTCTCGGCGCGGATCGTGCCATCCAGCAATTCGACCAAGCGGCGAGTGATCGCAAGCCCCAACCCCGTGCCGCCATGTTTTCGTGTGGCGCTGTTATCAAGCTGTTCAAAAGGGGTGAATACCGTCTCTAGGTCGGAGGCGGGGATGCCAATTCCGGTATCGACGACATCGATCTCGAGCTGCTCGTTGCGGGCATGGCAACGGATAACAATTCGCACTTCACCTCGCTCGGTGAACTTGATTGCGTTACCGACCAGATTGATCAAGATTTGTCGCAGCATCTTCGAATCGGTATGCAGCTCGCTAGGGATCGAACCATCGTACTGGACGTGCAAACGCAGTCCCTTTTCCGTGGCGCGGCCGTTTAAGAGCGTATGCACGTGGTCAACCAATGCGACGATGTTGTGGGGTTGGCGACGAACGTTGACCTTTCCCGCTTCGATTTTTGCGAGGTCAAGTATGTCGTTAAGGATCTCGCAGAGGTGATCTCCGTTGGCTTTGATCGTTTCGATACATGCTTGGTCTTTGCGGTCCTGCAGTCGCGAATGAAGCAGATCGGCAAAGCCAAGAATCGCAGTCATCGGCGTGCGAATCTCGTGACTCATATTAGCGAGGAATAGACTTTTTGCTTCGTTTGCAGCCTCGGCAGCGTGACGAGCTTCATTGAGTTGATCTTCGTACTGGTGACGCTTGGTGATATCGATCGCGACTCCGGCGATATGAGAGGGATAACGTGTGGGAGGATCTCCTGCAAAGATGGTGCTGCCACGCATCATCACCCATCGCACTTCGCCATCAGGGCGAACAATGCGATGTTCATCCTGGAATTCGCCATTCCCGGCGGAGTCTAAGCTTTGGTCCATTTTTCGTGCGACGCGGTCGCGGTCGTCTTGATGTACCGAGCTCAACAATCGTTTCAAGCGAATCGTGTCATTGTGGTCTGCTGGCAACCCGAGCAGCAGCATGAACTCGCGTGACAGACTGACTTGGTTCGCTTGCACGTCGCCATAGTAGGTACCAAAGCCTGCGGCGCGAGCGGCCAAACGAAGCCGTGCCTCGCTCTCGGCCAGCAATCGCGAGAATTGTTTCTCGGCCAACAACAGCCGCGAAACTTCGGCCTCGGCAAAACGGCGACGGTTAATTTCTTGATCTGCGGCGACGACGGCGTCTTGAAGTTCACGACGAGCCGAATCCAAACTCAGCAGGAGACGACGGGATTGTTCGGCCGCTTCACGGGCATCCATCGCGTGGCGAGCGGAGGCTGCCGAGGCCAGTTCGCCGGAGACGCCATAGGCAAACAGTTCCCAGCCACGCCGCGTCTGTTCGAACAGATCAAGCCCCACCGCCGAGGCGTGCGGATCACCCAATAACACGATCACCAACGATCCGATCGAAATACCGTTGGCGCAACACCGATGCTCTGCAACCGGGTAGGCGAGCGTCGCGGTGTGGCGAGCCAAATCACGGCAACCACGCAAAAATGTTTGCCAAGATTTGCCTTCGGGCAACGTTTGAGCAAAGCCAGAGATTGGCAGGATTTGTCCGACGTCGGTGTCCTCGGCGAACACGATTAGATGTTCTACCCCGAGCACACGTGCAAACTGCTGTGAGGTTTCGAGTCTTGTTGCCGGCGCCGCTAGCGAGGCAATCCAGTCTAGCGTCTGGGCGAAATTCATAACGTGGCTCAAACGGGAAAGACGCAGACGACTGCGGTGCAGTTATGAAACCCGCTAAACTGTCCTTCCGCTCGCGCAATTTGCCCGTACGTATTGCAACCAACAAAGTCGGTTCCCAACGTCTCTTGTAACGCCTGCAATTCCAAACCGAAACTCTTCCCAAGTCGTAGCCGCGTCGCGGCGCAGTCAAAAAACAGGGCCACGGCAGGCTCCGAGCCTTTGATTTGATCTAGCGCCGATCGACACGCCGCGCTGGCCGCCGCACTGGCGTCGACTGCTGTGGTACACATGATTCGGGCGGTGCTGCCACGTGGTACCTCGGCGGCAAAGGAGATCGAATCGTCGCTTTGAATCTGTAGGGGGACGCGGAGCTTGTATCCGTCGGTGGTTTGAACCCCTAAAACATTATGCAGAAAGTAAGGTAACGGGGCGGTGCGGTCAAAATGTTGGTCCGTTGCCAGGGCATGCTCGGCAAACACATCGGTTGCGGTGGTTGAATTTAGACTGACGACATCGGTGGCTCGCGATTCGGTAACTCGCAACAAGGGACCCGCGTCTCGCCAGCCATGCGCGACTCCGATTCCGATCGGTTTATTCGACAGGATTTCGAGTGCGACCACGGCATCCGACGCAGCTTCGGTACCACAGAAAACATGGGTTTCTTCGAAGCGGGCATCGTCGCCAGCACCGCCGCCGACGAACCGGTATCCGCCTCCCGTTGCGATTGTCAATTGGTTTAAAAACTCTTCGACGTGTCCGGCCAACGCATCGGTCAACACCAGTGCGGTTCGATAGCGAAAATGATGTCGATGCTCGCCCTGCCATGATCCCGCCAATTGCCGAGCGACCGCTTCGGAATCGTGCCTGAGCCCTAACGCCATACTTGCAGAAAACTCGATTTCGTCGGAACAGATCGCGACGGCGCACGCGGAACCGTCACTGTTGCCCTGAGAAGTAAATTCGCCCGACGACGAACAACCGACCAACACGTTCGGTTCGCACGATTGCTGAAGTGCCGTGAGCAAGCGGGAGTAATCGTATTGCGGGGACGCAAACAAGATGACAGCGTCTGGTTCCCGCCCTTCCAACGACTCGCGAAGTCGTTCTCCGAGATCGGTGCCGGCATCCGTTGCGTCGGTTAATTGGGTTCGAGCAACAGCAGATTGAGTCATAAATTTTGACAAGCAGAGGGTGGCGAAAGCGGCACTGGTGTAGATCATAACCACTGCCCAAAAAAGGGTCTAGTTGCGGCCCCATCGGCGGGAGGGGGGGGGCATGCATAAAAGTAGCCGTGGCTACACACTTGCGAACCGGCTTGTGGAAACGATTTCTCTTCTGTGTTTGATTCCGTGCAACCTACCATCTTTGTGCTGCGGCGTGACTGGAATCCACTTCGCGGATTCAGTTGCCTTCCCAATCTCAAAATGCGGATCATTTAGTGTCGTGTTCAATAGAGGAAGCCCGATGGCAGATCCATTAAAGTGCTACGTCGATGAGGCTGGCGTGTCGTGGAATAGAGGCGGGATTATTTCGTCATCATTCCATTGCGGACTTTCTGTATTGCGAAGCCTGCAGCGGGTTTCGTTTTCTCTTTTGAGATGTTGTTACGGCGTCTGCAATGTTCTGCACATGCCGTGCAGAAAATTGCAGCGGCGGGGCCGTGGTTGCCGAGTTAATCGCTTATCTAACATGCGTTCGGGTCGATACGTGAGGAAAAGGTTCCGTTTTTAAAGAAAAGATATAGCGGCAATTTGTGCAAGAAACAGCTTGTTAGTAGTGGAAGCGTCGTTTTGGCGGCGGCTCGCGGCACGCGGCGTGCTCGCAGAGAGAGAATGTCGTCTCAGGCGGCACGCTCTTTCCCAAAATTTGCCATCGAGGATCGGTTACATGCAAGATGTGTCAGCGGACGTTGACTCTCGCCACGAGCTGCACGTCACGCCAAGTTCTGACCGAGCATCTGCAATCCATACCGCGATCGAGCATGCGGTGCACTACTTGCCCTCTCAGGGACCGATCTCGGTCTTCGTGCATCACAACACGCTGCATTCGTTCGAGGATTTGCCGTTTGAAGAGGCGGTGATTCGGGGGGGGAAACTATACGGTTGTGAACCGTACCTGTCGGAAGAGCGTTATCGCGAGGAGATCGAAAAAGGTCGCATCTCGGTCGATGATTTGCGTCACGTGTTAATGGACGAGCTAGACGACGATGCGGACAACTTAATCGCCAGTTTCGGAACGCGGTACACGTTGCGTTTAGCAATGCTGCAAATGACGCTGCATTCGGCTCCCGATGCCGAATTGCGCTGGTTGCTTGCCGAAAGCGATTTGCTAAGACGTTTTAGTCGCGAGGTGTCGCCGCAGCGCCGCGAGCAAGTGATCCAGCACACACGAAATTGGGTGCTGCGAAATCGCGAAACCGGTGCCCCACGCAGTGAGTGTGAAGCGGCTTCGACCGCGCTGCCCGCAGTCGTCGAGCAGGTGATTCGCGATTGCCAGGGGAATGATCTGCAGTCATGGTCGGCGGCTCAGTGGGAATCGTTTGTTTTAAAATTGATGTGGGCGGTCTGCCACAATGGTGTCGAAGCAGCGAATTTGCAGACCGGTGTGGCAGACGAGCCAGCTCGACTGCGAGACTTGTTGGTCGAGATCACCGGCGACGACATTGACGTCACCGTCAACGAAGTGCTGATTCGGTTTTGTGGAGCGTTCCTTGATCAAGGGCTGGCCAATTGGTCGCTGCCAAACCGGGAACATGGTTTTGCCAAGGCGTTTGCCTCGTTGTACCGAAGCGGATTGACGATCAAACCGGCTTGGATGGAGGGGCTGCAGAACGAATTAGCGATGATCATCGAAGGACCGTTTGACCCGATTGAGTCGATCGCTGAATCGTTGGACGCGATGGGGATCCACGCGGATCAACTCGGCGAAAAAATCGAGTTAACGTTGTTGTCGCTACGTGGTTGGGCGGGCATGATTTGGCAGATGGAATCCAACGCGCCTTGGTTGCCCAAACCTGCGCCATCCGGGACGTTGCACGAATATTTGGCGATTCGGTTGATGCTTGAACGGCACGCGCTCGCGGCTGTGGGGCAATTGCGATTCGGGACAGCGGACATCAGTGAAATTCATCGCATCGCGAGCGAAAAGTGGCAACGGGATTCGGGGCCCTCGACGGAACAGCGATGCTACTCGGTGTTCCAACTCGCGCAAGCCGGAGGCTGGATTCCCGAGCAACTGATCAACATGTCCGAACCGCAGTGGAAATGTTTGATCCGCGAAATTGAATTGTTTTCGTCAACAGAGCGACGTCACATTTTACACCTCGCGTATGAACGGCACTACCAAATTGCAACCTTGGATGCGGTGGCAGCTCATACTCGCCGCCGCGTCGCACTGCAGCGATCCCCCAATCGGGCGCCAGCCTATATCGCCATTTTTTGCATCGATGATCGCGAAGAATCGTTCCGTCGTCATTTGGAAGAAGTCGACTCGGAATGTCAAACCGCATCGGCAGCCGGTTTTTTCGCGGTCGCGATGTACTACCAGGGAGCCGACCACGCGCATTTCCGCCCGCTGTGTCCAAACATCATTACGCCCAAGCACTATGTGTTAGAAGAACCCACCTTTTCGACGATCACCTCCAGCGAGCGACGGGCATATCGCCGCCGTCAAATCGGACGGATGACGCATCAAGTCCACGCCAGTAGCCGCACGATGGTTGGCGGTTGGGTGACCGGTGTGTTTGGTGCCGTCGCGACGTTTCCCATGGTCGCGCGGATCTTGGCACCTCGACTGACCTCCCAAATTCGCAAATCGTTTGGCACCTTTGTTCGTCCACCCGCCACGGAGTTGCACCTCGAGCGGATTACCGACGAACCCGGCCCCGATGCGGATTCGCTCGGCTACAGTCTCGAAGAGATGGCCGGGATTGTCGTACGGATCCTGCAAGATATCGGGGTGGTTCAAGGTTTCCCGCCGATCATGTTGTTCTTTGGTCACGGCAGCAGTAGTTTAAACAATCCTCACGAATCAGCCTACAACTGTGGGGCTTGTAGCGGTGGTCGCGGAGGCCCCAATGCCCGTGCGTTCGCGATGATGGCGAACGATCCACGCGTCCGCAAGCTGACCGCCGCGCGTGGCGTCGCAATTCCCGATGACGTTCGTTTTGTCGGGGCTTATCACAATACATGCAACGAGAACGTCGAGTATTACGATCTCGATTTGTTACCGCGGACTCACCGTCCCCTATTTCGCCGCATTGAACAGAGCGTGAACGATACGCGAACGCGAGTCGCGCATGAACGTTCACGGAAATTTGAATCGGCGTCCTTGGATTTAACACCACGCGAAGCACTCGAACATGTCGAACAGCGAGCCGAGGATCTATCGCAAGCACGGCCCGAATACAACCATGCCACCAATGCGTTGACGTTTGTCGGTCGACGTGAATGGAGTCGCGGATTGTTTCTGGACCGGCGCGCTTTTGTGACCTCTTACGACCCCAGCATTGACGACGATCAGGCGTCGATCCTAACGCGAATACTGTCGGCGGCGATCCCCGTGTGTGCGGGCATCAATTTGGAATACTATTTTTCGACCGTCGATACCGAAGGATATGGTTGCGGTTCAAAATTGCCGCACAACGTTGCTTCGATGATCGGGGTGATGACGGGGGCCGCCAGCGATTTGCGTCCTGGGTTGTCACAACAGATGGTCGAAATCCATGAGCCGATTCGTATGTTGTTCGTGATCGAAACGACGCCCGAAATGATGGATCAGATCATCCGTTCCAGCCCAGGCATTGCCAAATTGGTCAAAGGCAACTGGATCAAACTCGCTCTGATAGACCCTGAAACGTTGGCTTTGTCTCGCTATGTCGACGGTAAATACGAGCCCTATGTGCCGGAGTCACAGCAGTTGCCTGAGGTCGAATCGTCGATCGATTGGTACCGAGGACAACGAGGGTTGCTCGGGTTTGCCTCGATCACGGAAGCGGCTCCACGACAAGCCGATGCCTCGATTCCCTAGCCTCCACGGCGTCGGCGGTTTGATTCGCCGGACGCCGCTTGGCACAAATCGTGATCTGTGTGATTTGTGATTGTCGTGATGACCTACTTCTACCACCCAATACCTTTACAACCTTTACAAACTTTGCTTTGCACATCTTGCTTCACAACTCTGTCATTTTCCGTCAAGCCGCAAGCAGCGAAGGGATTCTATGAACCTTACTGAAACGGTCTTCCAAATACTTGGGACTGCCGTCGTCGCCAGCCCGGCGATCCTGCTGGCGATCTTAGGATTGTCGGCGCTCGTGGACCGGCCGCTCAGCGAGACCTCGATCTCGCGTATCACGCAGGCAGCGGTGTTGTTTTCGTTGCTACCGGCGATCGGGATTTTGGTGCTGATGTTAGTGGTCGGGACTCGCTATGTGCCGATCGAATTAGGCGATTGGGTCACGATCGAGGACGCGGATCTCGATTTTCACTTTCACCTCAAATTTGTTTTTGACCGATTGAGCATTCCGTTTCTGATTCTGTCGTGTGTGTTATGTGGAGTCGTGGGAGCGTTCACGCGTCGCTATTTGCACCGCGAACAAGGTTACGGACGCTTCTTTTTGTACTACGCGGTGTTCTATTGCGGGATGGTAACCTCGTCGTTGGCCGGAACCATTGAAACGCTATTTGTTGGTTGGGAAATGGTCGGGTTGTCCTCGGCGCTATTGGTGGCTTACTTCCATGAACGAGAGAATCCGGTTCGTAATGGCCAACGCGTGTGGTCGATCTATCGGTTGTCGGATGCAGCGTTTTTAATCGCGGCAATCACGATGCATCACATGACGGGCGAAGGCGATTTCGGTGGCCTGATGAGCTCGGGCGTTTGGCCCGAAGGGACCGCTGCGGTGAATTCAAGTCAGGCGTTGTTGGTTGGCACGTTGATGCTGATTGCGGCTGCCGGCAAATCGGCGCTCTTCCCGTTTTCGGGCTGGTTGCCACGAGCGATGGAAGGTCCCACACCCTCGAGTGCGATTTTTTATGGTGCATTGTCGGTGCATCTCGGAGTCTATTTGTTATTGCGGATGAGTCCACTACTGGAAGCTTCGTTGACGTTGCAGTTGATGGTCATCACGCTCGGGGCTGTTTCCGCTGTGTGTGGCGGGTTGATGTCGCGAGTGCAGAGTGACATTAAAGTCTCGTTGGCGTACGCCTCGCTGACACAGGTAGGGATCATTGTGATGGAAATCGGACTTGGATTCCGCTACTTGGCCTTGATCCACATCATCGGCCACGCTTCGCTTCGTACCATGCAATTGCTTCGTGCTCCTACGTTGCTTCGCGACTACAACGAGCTCGAGAATGCACTCGGGGCTCGGATCACCGAACGGCAATCAGGCTGGACACGGATGCTGCCGCCGCGCGTGCACCGATGGGCTTATCGTTTCGGTTTTGACCGCGGATTTATGGATATTGCATTAGATAAGTTTGTGGTTCGTCCATTTCTCGCATTGTTTTTGATTTTCGATTCCTTGGAACGCCAAGTCACTGACTTGCTTTCCAAAGAAGCGTCTCGCGAATCGGATGATGCCCCCTTGCACCCTGAAGAATCACAGAGGGTTGCGTGATGTCAGAATTGCGTTTTCCATGGATCGAAGTTTCGATTCTCGTACCCATGATCGGAGCCCTGTGGGTTCACTTCATTGGCAATTCAGAACGCTCGCTTCGTCACTGTGTTGTCATTTGCGCGGCAACGTTTGCGTTGACCGTCGGCGAACTGATTGACTTTGTCTCGTTGGGCGCGTTTGAGGCGCATGATCATTGGTTGTTCTTGGATTGGTTGTTCAATCGCGACATCTTTGTGGTCGACGAGCTCAGTTCGTATCAGTTGACGCTTGTCGCACTGATCTTTTTGGTCACGGTGCTGGCGACGCTTCGCACCAAGGCACCGCGATTCTCACTGAAACTGACACTGGTTTCGGAATCGTTGATGTTGGCAACGTTTAGTTGCCGCGAATCATGGACGTTGATCCTGTTATTGGTCGTGTCGACGATCCCACCCTATCTGGAACTTCGCCAACGCGGGCGTTGTACTCGGATTTATCGAATCCATATGGGCGCATTTGTGGTCATGTTGGTGGCCGGTTGGGCGTGGATGTCGATGGTCGATGTGCATTCGTCAGCGGTCTTGGTTCCCGGGGCTTTTTTGACGACGGCATGCTTGCTGCGTGCGGGGATTTTCCCGCTGCATTTATGGATGACCGATCTTTTCGAAAAGGGAACGTTCGGAACCGCGATTCTGTTTACAACGCCGCTGGTTGGCGCGTACGCCGTGATGCGGTTGATTTTACCGATCGCACCCTCGTGGGCGATGCAAAGTATCGCCATCTTGTCGCTCTTTACCGCAGTGTATGCCGGCGGCATGGCACTGGTTCAGCGTGAAGCACGGCGAATGTTTTGCTACTTGTTATTGAGTCAATCATCGTTGGTGTTGGTGGGACTCGAATTGGTCACCCCCATCGGATTGACCGGAGCGTTGTGTCTATGGGTTTCCGTTGGCATGTCGTTGACCGGGTTCGGAATCACATTGCGATGTATCGAGGCTCGGATCTCACGCATCTCGCTTGCGGATTTCCATGGACTGTATCGGCAGATGCCGATTCTGTCGGGTTTCTTTTTGCTAACCGGGTTAGCGTCGATTGGATTTCCCGCGACCGTTGGCTTTGTGGGAATGGAGCTGCTGATCGAGGGGGCGGTTGACGTCTATCCCTTGGTGGGATCGATGGTGGTGATCGCAGCGGCACTAAACGGCATTGCGGTTTTATTCGCATACTTTCGGATTTTCACGGGACGTCATAATCGCACGCTGATTCCGATGCATGCGCGGCCCGCAGAGAAGTTTGCGGTGCTGGTCTTGAGTTTGCTGATCCTTGGTGGCGGATTGTATCCACAGCCAGGCGTTGCGTCGCGGTATCACGCGGCGAAAGAGTTGACGCGGCAACGACAAAGCAATCCGATGACCGAGGATCCCGAGCCTGAAGCATCCGAGCACGAACCGTCCGAAAGCGTCGCGAGCGTAAAAACAACCGACCACGACTCCACGATCACGCCGGTCTACGTTGAACTTGATCCGTAGCCTGTGTCGCTGCGGAAGGAAACAGAGAGCTAGCGGCGATGGGACGCTCTCTTTGTTTTTTTTAACCATTTACTTTGACGACAATACACTGGATCAGGAACGATTTTGATGAGCAATGAAGTACCGGTTCAACGGGAAGTCCCTCGAGGAAACGTCGTAGGGTTCAAAAAGTACTTTAAGGACGACATCGTATCGGGACTGCTTGTCTTTTTGATCGCCCTGCCGCTTTGTTTGGTGATTTCGATTGCGAGTGGCTTTCCGCCGATTGCCGGTATTTTTACCGCCATCGTCGGCTCGGTGATTGCCACGATGTTTAGCGATTCGGAATTGACGATCAAGGGTCCTGCGGCTGGTTTGATCGTGATCGTGTTGGGCTGTGTCGAATCGTTCGGTGGCGATGGTTCGTCGATTGGGGGCTGGGGGGCAAACGATGTCGCGGCCTATCGTGCGGCGTTGGCGGTCGGTGTGGTGGCTGCGTTGTTGCAAATCTTTTTCGGGATTTTTCGAGCCGGGATACTCGGTGAATTTTTTCCGATCTCTGCGGTTCACGGGATGTTGGCAGCCATCGGCGTCATCATTATCGCGAAACAAATTCCGGTCGCACTTGGCGTGAGTGCGTCAGGAACTCCGATCGAGATGCTCGGTAAGATCCCCGAGTTTATCGCGTCGGCGAATCCCGCGATCGCGGCGATTGGATTGACCAGCGTCGTGATCATGTTTATTTGGCCGATGATTCGGACAAAAACGGCATGGACGAAATTGTTGCCGTCGCCATTGATCGTGCTGCTTGTCGCGATTCCGATGGGGATGGGATTCGACTTGATGCACAAGCACTCGTACACGCTACAGAATCACGAATACCAGCTAGGCGAACAGTATTTGGTCGAGATGCCCAAGCATGTCTTTGGCATGTTCGATCAATTGACCACACCTGATTTCACGGCGCTGGCCCAGCCCAAAGCGTGGAGCTGGGTTTTCATGTTTTTTGTGATCGGCAGTCTCGAATCGTTATTGAGTGCCAAAGCGGTCGATTTGCTTGATCCGTGGAAACGCAAAACGAATATGGATCGCGACGTGATCGCGGTGGGCATTGGCAACGTTTGTGCGTCGATGGTCGGTGGATTGCCGATGATTTCCGAGATCGTGCGTAGCAAAGCGAACATTGATAATGGAGCGCGTACGCGATTTGCCAATTTCTGGCACGGCATGTTTTTGTTGGTGTGTGTCGCGTTTATCCCCATGGTTTTGCATCGGATTCCCGTCGCCGCACTCGCTGCAATGTTGATTTACACCGGGTTCCGTTTGGCTCATCCGCAGGAATTTATGAATGTGTGGCGGATCGGACGCGAGCAGCTTGTCATTTTTGCAGTGACGCTTGTGGCCGTGCTTGCCACCGATTTGCTGATCGGAATTGCGATTGGAATCGCGACCAAGATCGCAATGCATCTCTCCAACGGCGTGCCACTGAAGACACTGATCAAACCGGAAATCGAATTGCTTGATGACGATGGGCAAACGGTTCGTTTGGTTGCGTACAAATCGGCAGTGTTTAGCAACTGGATCCCGATTCGACGTCAAATTGAACGCCTTGGATTGTTAGAACGCAAAAATGTCGAGCTCGATCTTTCCGAAACACAATTGGTCGATCATAGCGTGATGGACAAACTGCATGAAATGGAAGCCGATTTCGAACAGCAAGGCTTGGTGTTCAATGTCACGGGGCTCGACGCGCACGAGCCTGTCGCCGCACATGCTCAATCCGCACGTCGCCGCCGAGTTTCGAAGATTCAGCGATTGACGGTGGTTGCTGCACCCGAGTTGCAAACGATCCTCGAAAACGAATTCGTTCGATTGGGGGCCTCGGGGTTCACAACAATACCATGCGTCGGCGCAGGCCGCAGTGATATCCAGTCCGGTGAAGCACTGCGAAAACCGCAAGTTCGCATCGAGGTCATCGCGCCGCCCGGCGCGTGCAACGAGATGATTGAAGTGATTCGGCGCGAGTTTCAACCCAAACATAAAATGACGTTTTGTTTGGAAACGGTATTGGTCGCACGCACCGACGCGTTTGCGGTGCATGCAGCGGCGGCAAAAGAGGGAGGGGCACTACAGGGATCGGCCACTGAGCGGGTTGCCAGCAATCGCGACGCAAGCAATCGGGCCGCCAGCGACCGAGAAGCACAACCTCAGTCGTAACGAAGTTATTTACGAGGATCCCGTTCGTCGTGAGGATTTTTGTCGCGTGGATGTCGATCGACGATCGACAGTAGCAGCATGATGCCCACGCTGACGGCGATGACCAGCATGGCAAATTGGCCAAACTGCAGAACTTGATCTAACGCATCTTGCATACGGAGTGTCCAGTTGGAATGGAAAGCTTCAGCGTTAGAGAGCAAAGGTTCCTCGCCGACTCGCAATTTGGATCGCGGGTAAAATTGTGGCAAAGGAGTGATCTTCTATTTTAGCAACTTAGGGTAAGGGTACCAAGAGATCCGTTCCCCCCAAGTTGCCCGCTTTCTTGCCGGCTCGTGTTTTTCGCGGCTCCCTTCATCAACGGCTTTCGTGGCCCGTAACAAGCCGCCTTGCAGGGGTAGACGTTTCGACTCGCTGCAACAGTGCGGCTTTCGCCGAATGCCTTTATCGTGCCGAGCGAGTGCGGGTGGGGAACGTAAAAACAGGGAAAATTTTTGCTAGTTTGATGTGATTGCGGTAGGATCAAGGGTGTAGGGAGCAATCTTATGAAGAACATTGTTCTTGCAATTGACGGTTCCAAGAGTGCGGAAGTGGCCGCTCGTTTCCTGGCGCACTTGCCTCACCCCGATAAAGTCGACTTAACGGTGGTATCGGTTATCGAGATCCCCTCGATTGATCGTGCTTATCCGATGTCGGATTGGATGTTAAAGTCGATCGAGCATGAGCGTGGCTACGCGGAACAGTGTTTCGCGAACGTTCAGTTGATGTTTGAAGGCGCGAACGTCAATTTGCGTCACGAGATTCGCGAAGGAGATCGTGGCGTAGCCATCGTTCACGTCGCATCGGAGCTAGGGGCCGACTTGGTGGTGTTGGGAGCACGTGGACACTCCGTCGTTGGCAGATTGTTGCTCGGCAGCACAAGCGAATTTGTCGCGACGCATGCGCATTGCAGCGTGCTGGTTGTTCGGGAACGCATCTTGGATGATGCGGATCGTCCGCTGCGAATTGCGATCGGTTATGAGGAAACGGCCTCGGCCCAGGCGGCGATCGAGGAGTTTGTCGAGACCGGTTGGGGGCGGTTGACGGATGTCGATCTGGTTTCGGTGATCCCCTTTGCCAGCCGAGTTGCATTTCAAATCGAACGTGATCCGAAATCGGTCAAAGAACTGGCATCCGCGGCAAACCGTTCGGCACTAAAACAACTGCACGTCAAAGTTCCGCAAGCAAAACCGCACTTGATTGAAAGCGATCATGTCAGTGAAGGGTTGGTCACCTTCGTTGAAAATCATCAAAGCGACTTGTTGATTGTGGGGGAAACGCCCCGCAATTTTCTGGGCCGCGCCTTGATGGGGAATGTCACTCGCTATGTCGTTCGGCACGCGCCGTGCAGCGTGTGGATCACTCGGAACCGTGTTATTCGTGGTCTTGGTTTCGAGCCAGAGAAGCCTAGCAAAGAAAGGGCATAAGATGAGTAGGACAGTAAACGAGACACAATCGATGTTGAATAGCGAAAAAAACGCTCGTGATGATGATGATACGGGGGTTCCACCGAGTGAACGAGGCAAGGAAGAGCAAATGTCGATGGATCGACGCCAGCCGAGCTTTGCCTTTGGAATCGTGGCCGCAACCTACTTCATCATCTTGATTCTGTTTCTGTTGGCGGCCGCGGTCTTCTTCATGCGTTGATTCGAATCACTCCGTCTGGTCCGGAAACGACAACTTTGCCTTGAGAAGCTCATTTTTTTTGCGAGTGCCTTTACGAGGAAGACAACGATGAACGCGGAATGTCTAGTGGCCGTTTATGATTCGCTTGCGAAAGCACAAATTGGTGTTGAAGTTCTCGAAAAATTCGACTTTGCCCCCGACGCTGTCTCGCTGGTTTGGCGAGGGCATGAAGAGGCACTCGAGAATTTGAACTGGGAACGGGGCGCCACGATCGCACGTGACGTCGCCGCGTCGATGGGTTTAGGTGCGGTGATCAGTAGCGCCGTGGCACTGCCGCTTTCGATTGCCACGCTGATGGTGCCGGTCGTTGTGACCGGCCCGCTTGTCGCACTGGTCGGTGGCGCCACCGTCGGTGGATTGCTCGGAGAAACGCGGCACTGGGGTATCCATCATCATACCGCAAAGAACTACGAAAAGATGATTGCGGATGGTTCGGTGTTGGTTATCGTCACCAGCACTCCGGCGCGAATCGAAGAGGCGCTGCAAGGACTTAAAACAACCCATCCCAAGCACCTCGAGCGATTCGCTTTCCAACGCTCGCTCAAATCCCCGCCGACCACAGCCTCTTAGTCGATCGCGATTGGTGGCAAGTGTGTCTCATGGATTCGAGTGAAGTAGTCGCTCGACGACCTTAATGTCAACTGGTTTTACGATGTGTTCGTCGAATCCAGACTCGATTGCGTTTTGCCGATCGGCATCTTGTCCGAAACCGGTTAAAGCGACCAGACGAATGTTTTGCAGCGTCTCGGTTTGGCGAATCTTCTGTGCCAATTCATGCCCATTCATGTTGGGCATCGAGATATCCGAAAAAACAATATCGGGTAGATATTCGATCGCTTTTCGATAGCCGTCTTCGCCATCGATCGCTTCGACCACCGAGTGTCCCATCTTTACCAACATTCTTGACAACACATAGCGGATACCGCGGGCATCGTCGACGACCAGGATGCGATACTTTGGCGACTCGCCATTGGTGGTAACCGGTTGCCCTGAATCAATTTCCTCTGGGGGCGTGTAGCCGACCAGCAAGGGAAGTTTGACAATAAAGCGACACCCTTGATTGACCCCTGGGGATTCGGCGACGATTGTGCCTCCATGAAGATCGACCAACGTTTTGGCCAGTGATAGCCCGATCCCCAAACCTGATTGTCCCCGTTCTTTTGAGACGTCGACTTGTTCGAACATCTCAAAAATTTTATTTAAAGATGACTTTTCCAAGCCGATGCCGTTGTCGCGAACGGTGATCCAAGCTTCGTTTTCGACCCTTTCGACGCGGAACCAGATTTCGCCAGCCGCGGGGGTGTATTTGGCGGCGTTGTTGAGCAGGTTGACGATGACTTGTGTCAAACGAGCCGCATCGCCGGTGACAAACAATGCTTCCTTGGCGTTTTGCACATGCAGCTGCTGTTTGGAATCATCGATAAAGGGAGCCGCCGATTCGAGTGCGACCGCGACGACATCCCACAAATCGACCGTGGCCGTTCTCAGTTTGATTTTGCCACGACTGATCCGTGAAACGTCCAACAAGTCATCGATCAAACGAACCATTTGATCGGCTTGTCGATTGACCAATGCACTGAGTTCACGTAGTTGTTCGGGATCTTCGTCGACCGCCTGCATCATCTGCGCGGCCGATTTGATCGGGGCCAACGGGTTTCGTAACTCGTGAGCCAATGTTGCCAGGAATTGGTCTTTTCGCCGATCGGCCTCTTCGAGACTCTCGGCGATGCAACGCAGATTTCGCTCACTTTCGCGAAGCGATTCCTCGGCCAAACGCTGGGCCGTGACGTCGATCACGACGCCAGGCATACGAACAGCACGTCCGGTGTCGTCACGGTCCACCCGCCCTCGCGCAACCACGTGCCGATCAGGGCGGCCGCCGACGCTGATTCGATAGCTCACTTCCAAACGATCGCCGCTGTCCATCGCTGCGCTAATCGCATCACTCACCGTGCCACGATCGTTGGGATGAATCATGGCAAGATAGGCCGATAAGGGACGTTCGTCGGTATCGTTAGGGGAAAAGCCGAAAATGCGTGCGAGGTTCGCATCGGCAGAAACGGACTGCGAGATCAAGTCAAATTCCCACGTGCCAATCTCTGCCGCATGCAACGTCGATTCAAGTCGTGAACGGGCGAATTTTAGTTGAATCTCGGCTGCACGCTGTTGCGTGATGTCAGTAAACAGAATGGCGACGCGTCGGCTGTGCGTTCCCCCTAAGCGAAACGCGTAGACGTTGAACCAGCGGGACAATTTTTCTGCTTCGTTGACAAATCGCTTTGGAATTCCCGATTCAGCGACTTCGCCGTAAATCTGTAGCCATGTCTCTTCGATGTCCGGGACCATTTCCCGAATCGTCCGACCTAGCGCATTGGACAACCCGGATTGTTTTTCGAATGCCGGATTCACCTCCAAAAAACGATAGTCGCAACACCGCCCTTGGTCGTCATAGATCATTTCCAGGACGCAGAAGCCTTCGTCGATCGACTGGAATAGAGTGCGATAACGCTCTTCATTGATCCGCAGTTGCTCGGTCGTCTCACGCAGTCGCTCGTGCGAATGTTGGCTGGTCAGATCGGTGATCAACACGCCGATGGCTACCCCGCTCTCGGGATCCAATGCGTTGAAGGTCAAGATCACGGGGATATGGGTGCCGTCGGACGCGACCAGTTCGGCTTCGGTTTGTGCCGACGAGGTGCGACCAGCCTCTAACAACGCAGGGAAACTATGCGGTTGTTCGAGGATGACAAAGTCGGCCAGCGGGGTGCCGATCAAGCGGTGGTGGGGAAAATCCAGCAGCTCGGAAAACCGACGATTGCAGTAGGCAATGTCGCCACGATCGGTCAATGTGACCGCACCTTGTTGCATTTGTTCGACCAGCAACCGATAGGGACGGTCAGCCCCCTGGAGCGTGTAGATCCGCTGGGTTCCTCCCTCGGTTACCACAAAGGCATCGACCTCGCCTCCTCGAATCGCCTCAATCGTGTTTTCGGCTTCAAGCAGGCGTCGGCGCAGTTCATCAATCTGTGCTTGCAACAGAGCGTCGTCCATCTGAACTTATTCCGATCCCGCGATGCCCAGTGAGCTCAAGACTCTTTGTCGATTGGATAGTTCCCCTATCAACCGGATTTCCGGCGGCGGGCTAGTCTTTAGCAACGTCGGTGAAGCGATAATTTGATCTTGGCTTGCCAAGGAGGGATGTTGATAGATATCGATGATCTCAAGATCGTGGCGGTCTGGCAAGTATTCCGAACAAATCGATGTCATTTGCGCGATCGCGCGAAGCGACCGCGGCGTCATCCCCGTTACATACAAACGCAAGATGAAACGTGGCGAACCACCGTCGGTGCCCTCGTCCCACGCGGGTACAGGTGGTCGCTGATCGTTCAGGCTGTTGTCCATTCGCTCACTTTACAAACGACTCTCATGTCAAATTAGCGTCATGCTAATTTCAATTACCAAAGCGGTTGCCGTGCCTAAGGAACGAGGAAACCAACCTCTTCCGCATCAAGCAGCCTTCGGCGCGAGGCACCCGGTTTAACTTTGAACCTTCTTGCTGGCTGCAACGCGGGCGTTCGTTCCGCGACGAAAATCATTAGCACGCGGCTCGCAACACGCCCTCCATCAAGTTGCTAGGCGTTGTCGACGGTTGGCAGCGGCCGCAGTTGCAGCCCGACCAAAGCTTTTTCCGTATTTCGCAAATCACCTACCAGACGACAGAGGGGTTCGGGCAATTTTCGTACCACCGTGGGGACCGCGACAATTTGATCCCCCGCAGCGAGCTGGGGTCTTTCAACCAGATCGATGACTTCGATACTGTAACGGCCTTTGAGGTGTTCTTCGCATAACCGCTTGAGATTGTTAAATGCGGTCACCGATTTCTGAGTTTTACCCGCCACATAGAGCCGAAGTTCCCATCGCTCCACCGCTTCGGCGGTCGCCGGGTCAACGTTTTGCGTGAGTGATTCGAACGATTCCATGAGGGGGGATCCCGTAGGGCGATGGCTTGGCAAAAGACGCAGGGGGTTTAGAAAGAATGTTTAGAATAGAACATCACGAATTTGGTTATTGCACATTGCAAACCACCGTGACGACAAAATCATTGATATTTCGATTGACCGCCCGACAGCACGATCCCATTGTCGGTGATCTGGAACGGCCGGAGTTGATGAGAATGAGCCATTCCTCGCGATTTTAACACGTATAGCACTCGGTGGCGTTCACCTTCGGATTCGACATCTCGCAACAGCAACCATGAATCGACGAGTGAAGAAATTTCCAAACTGGTTTTCTCAATCGCCGCATCCCCGCTGGTCAGACTCGTTAGAAAGGCGGTAGGGCCTTCGGTTTTCAAAAAATCGACCAGACGTGTGACCATCGAAGTGGCGTCGATGTAGGTTCCTCCACGCTCAAGGCTGCTGATGGGGTCAACCACCACCACGCTTGGTTGGAAACGTTGGACCATCTTGTAAAACTGGACTAAATGCTGCTCGATCCCGCTGGATGTCGCACGAATGGAATGGACTTGCAGCAATCGCTTGGAAATAAAGGGAGCTAAATCGAGCCCGATGGAACGCATGTTTCGCACGATTTGGTCGGGCGACTCCTCCATCGCGATGTACAGCACTCGTTCGTTGCGACGACAAGCTGCGTGTGTCAGATGAGCGGCCAGCGATGATTTTCCGCAGCCCGCCGTTCCCGAGACCAACACGCTGCTGCCTCGATAAAACCCTTTGCCACCAAGCATTTCATCGACGGCGTCGATCCCCGATGAAATCCGGTCTGCCGAAACGGTGTGGTTCAGGCTGATCGAGGACAACGGCATTACTACAATGCCCTCCTGGTCGATCAAAAACGGATACTCGTTGGTTCCATGGGACGTTCCGCGATATTTGACGATCCTTAACTGGCGTGTCGATACCTGATCGATGATCCGATGGTCGAGGATGACGACGCAATCCGAGACGTATTCTTCGAGGCCTTGCCGTGTCAATTGACCATCGCCACGTTCGCCGGTGATGACCGCCGTGACCCCCTTTTCCTTCAGCCAGCGAAACAAACGTCGCAATTCAGAGCGTACGATGGCAAGATTCGAGAGCCCGCTAAAGAGTGTCTCGATGGTGTCCAAGACAATGCGTTTCGCGCCAATCGAGTCAATGGCGTACCCCAGGCGAATGAACAATCCCTCGAGATCATATTCACCATTTTCTTCGATTTCACTTCGTTCGACGCGAACGTAGTCGATCGCCATCTTGTTGTTTTGAATCAATTCGGGCAGGTTGAATCCCAGCGAGCTGACATTCGCGGTCAATTCATGCTCCGTTTCCTCAAAGGAAACAAAGACTCCTGGCTCGTCGAACTCAGTCGCGCCGCGAACGAGGAATTCCATGCCAAAGAGCGACTTGCCGCATCCTGCGCTACCACACACCAACGTGGGCCGCCCTGCTGGCAAACCGCCCCCCGAAATCTCGTCAAACCCTTGGATTCCCGTCAATACTTTGGGAAGCGAAGGGGATTCGTCCGCCATCGCGTTATTTGACCGATCGTCACCGTCATTCATGCCGCTTTTCCATCCGACAATTCAATTTTTCAGTCTCGTGCCTCTGCGGTCCAGAAGCATCTAGGAGAGATTCGATTCTAAAGTGGCATCCGCCGTCCATCTAGGTGGCAATTCGTATGACAACCTCAGCGAGATACTTCGATTCGGTTGCTGGTCCCGCGACACCAAGCCGACGTGGCTGCGATTGACCCGTTTGGCCAGTTGCGTGCGTTCGCAGCACTCCACGGTGCGCCGTGGTCGCCGACTTGGTCGTCTGCGGGTGGATGATTCAGTGGATCGCAGCGGTGCTCTGCCGCGACTATATCAGGATGAAATATATCAGGATGAAAGCAGGGCGAGGGAAATCGTTCAGAGGGTGTGGTTGGTGACGCTCCTACGAAGAGGTGATGTTCCTGGAAAGGCAGTGTGAGACATCGATCGTGATTGGGCATGCGCCCCCGCGGCGGCTACCTGTCACCGCACATAATTCGCACTGATGCCGAATTTGCTCTGGTGCCGAATTTCGAGCAATTGACGTGCCAAAACCGGCGACATGCTGCGGCGGAGTGATCCAGACTCACGCTGAAAAAGTCTCCCACATGCAATCATGCGCCGCGAAATTTTGGGGCGGCATGAGAACTGCTCCCCCTAACTTGTTGACGTCCTTGTTTGTTGACGTCCTTGTTTGTTGACGTCGATCACCGCATGCGAAGGCCGCTGGAACGTTCTAGCACAGGGTGACGCCGCTGCAGATCCAACCAAGACGAACCTCATTGAAACAACACTGGACTGGAACGAAACGAGTTTCCCATGATTCCACTGCAAACCAAATATCTGCGACGCTACAAAGACATCGCGTTGCTATTGCACAAGTACGGCCATGGCGACCTGCTGAAATCGACGGGGATCAATTTGGAGGCCGACGACCGTGATGGTCTCGTCCGTAGCGACACGGCAACGCCCGACGAATTGGCGAGTGATCTCGAACGACTCGGTCCGGCCTTCATCAAGCTCGGCCAGCTACTTTCGACACGAGGCGACTTTTTGCCTGAGCCTTATCTCGAGGCGCTTTCGCGACTGCAGGATGACAACGAGGCGGTACCGTGGCGGGACGTTCGTGAATTATTAGCAAGTGAATTTCAAACGGATCCAAACAAGATTTTTGCGAAAATCGACGAGTGTCCCGCAGCCACTGCATCGCTGGGACAAGTCCATCACGCGACACTTCGCGACGGCCGAGAGGTGATTGTCAAAGTCCAGCGACCTGATTTGCAGCCCGATCTTGACGATGATCTGCGGGCGCTTGAAGAATTGGCGGCTTTGCTGCACTCATCGACGGAGTTTGGTGAAAGGTATCAGCTGGTTAACTTGGTTGCGACGCTCAAGAAGTCGATCCTCAGCGAACTGGATTACCGGCGAGAAGCGGGAAATGCGATGCGATTGAAGAACTCGCTCGCTGACTTTCGTTCGATCGCGATTCCTGAACCTGTGATGGATCTTTGTCGCCAGCGCGTGCTTGTGATGGAGCGGGTTTCGGGAGTCAAAATCACTGACGTTAGCCCTGTGGTGCTGTTGGAGCTCGACGGACACCAGCTTGCAGACGAAATTTTCGCGGCTTACTTGCATCAGATTCTCGTGGATGGCCATTTCCACGCCGATCCGCACCCCGGCAATTTATGGCTGACGCAAGACCGCCGGATTGCGTTACTTGATTTCGGGTTGGTCGTTCATGTGGCTCCGGCGATGCAGCGTGATTTGCTGAAGTTACTCTTAGCGGTCGGGAACGGCGACGCTCAAACCGCCGCCCAGATCGCTCATCACATCGGTGAAAAGTCGACGCGATATGATCGAGATCGACTGCAACGCCGTATCGCGGAAGTCTTTTCGGTTGGTCATGGCGCAGCGATCGAGGAGCTGAACGCGGGCCGCATGATCATGGATGTGCAAGGGGCGGCCTGTGACGCGGGAATTATTCTACCGAACGAAGTCACGATGCTCGGTAAAACGTTGATGAACCTTGACAAAGTCGTCAAGCTGCTTGACCCCAAGTTCAATCCGACTCAAGCGATTCGCGACCACGCAAACCATGTGGTGGGCCAACATGGGTCACAGCGACTGTCGCTAAACGATGCTTATCAAGCGATCATCGAATCTGCTGATTTGATTCAGAATTTGCCGTCGCGAATGAACGAGATTAGTCGGCGTATTGCCGAAAGCGACTTTCGTGTGCAAGTCGATTCGCTTGATGAGGACAAAATCATCACGGGGATGCAAAAAATAGCGAATCGGATCACCGCGGGCTTGGTAATCGCCGCCTTGATTCTGGCAGCGTCCAGGATGATGTCGATGCAGACAGGTTGGATGGTGTTCGGATATCCGGCGTTTGCTTCACTCTTTTTGCTGCTTTCCGTCATCCTTGGTGGCACGCTGTTATGGCAGATCCTTGTCCACGACCAGTGTAAAAATGGTTGACGGTGAATTCCAGCGATCTCGTTTGAAAGTTCCGTCGCTCGGAACAGGATTCGCTCCAGCAGACTTTGGCGACATCCCGAGGCCTTTCCTATGATCACCACCATTATCAGTACCCTATGCATCATCGTCATGGCTGCGCTCGTGGCTGGTTCCCTGCTGAACTTGAGTAACCATCCTCATTGGTTTGTTCGCGGCTGGGATTTTCCTCGCACTCAGATCGTGGGTCTTAGCTTCGTCATCACGGTTGCCTATTTCATCAGCCATGCGATATTTGCGAAACCGATTGGCACGATCACCGACGTTGTGATGGTGACGCTCTTCGTTTTTTTGATGATCTGGCATGGGATCCGCATTTTCCCTTACACCCGAATCGCCCCACGCCAGTCGCTGTCGACTGAGCACATCAACGATGATCGCTCGATCCGCATCGTGGTCTCGAATCTGTTGCAGGAAAATCAGCAGCACGAAGGGTGGTTGAGCACAATCCGCGATGTCGATCCCGATGTCATTGTGGCGTTAGAGGTAAATCAACGCTGGGCGGACGCACTTGAATCCTTGTCGACAACCTATCCGCACGTGATCGCGTGTCCGCAAGAGAACTGCTATGGCATGATTCTGGCCTCCCGCTTTGTGATCGAGTCTTCTGAAATCCGCAATTTGGTACAGTCGGACATACCTTCGATTGACGCCGTCATTCGAATCAAATCGGGCGAGTTGATTCGGGTTGTGGGTGTTCATCCGCGACCGCCGGAACCGGTGCGGGATCAAGATTCCGTTCCACGTGATGCGGAGTTGTTGCTGCATGCCGAAGCGTTGCGTGAGGAGACGCTGCCAGTGATCGTCGGTGGCGATCTGAACGATGTCGCGTGGTCAAGAACGACGCGATTGTTCCTGCAGATCAGCAATCTATTGGACCCTCGCCGCGGTCGTGGTTTCTTCAATACTTTTCATGCTCAACATGTTTGGTTCCGCTTTCCGCTGGATCACATATTCCACTCGCGACACTTTACCGTGCGAGCAATTCAGCGTCTGCGTGAGGTGGGATCGGACCATTTTCCGATTCTGATCCAACTGCAACTCGAACCCGAGAAGAAACACGAACAGCCCGCAATGGCCGATACGCAGGAGGATCACGAAGAGGCGGAAGAATTGATTCATCGGGCGAGCGAATCGGGCGCTAACGCTTAGCCGGTCACGGTCCTGTGATTGTTGGATTTTATTGCGACGGCACACTGATTGCGTCTAGCAAATACGGCACCTCGACAATCTCGGAGGCCGCAGAAATCGAGTCCACTTATCCACCGAATCACGGAACCATTGTTATGGCAACCTCCACTTCCACCTTGGCGGCTTCTCCGCATGACACTTTGACATGGCGAGGTTTCAAAACCGCGTCACTTCC
Source organism: Novipirellula sp. (assembly GCF_041583735.1). Lineage (NCBI taxonomy): Bacteria > Pseudomonadati > Planctomycetota > Planctomycetia > Pirellulales > Pirellulaceae > Novipirellula > Novipirellula sp. Next base: position 14,593 of record NZ_JBFHFD010000012.1, on the reverse strand, counting down.
CGACGTGCCTCATTGGGTCGAGTTGCTTGGTCGTGCTGGTTACATTGCAAAAGGCGTTGTCTATTTTGTCGTCGGCTATCTTGCGTTTCAATTGGCGATCGGCGCAGGGGGACAAATCTCAGGCGCACGAGGGGCGATTCGGGAAATTGGACAACAGCCCTTCGGACGCGTTCTGCTTGGCTTGATTGCGATTGGTTTGTTTGGTTACACCGCATGGCGATTGGTGCAAGCTGGAAAAGACACCGAAGGCGATGGTACGGATGCAAAAGGGATCGTGAAACGGATTGGTTATGTGATCAGCGGGTTGAGCTATGTATTGCTCGGCTTTTTCGCCGCATCGTTGGCACTCGGAATCGCGACAAGCTCGGGCCAATCCGATGCACATCAAAGTTTTTTGCTCGGCTCACTTTGGGGGCGGGCAATCTTAGGCGTCGTCGGGGCAGTCGTCGTCGGAGCGGGAATTGCGTTTGGCTATAAAGCCTATAAGGCAAAGTTTATGGAAAAATACGATCTCGCTGCGATGAGTGAGAAAATGCGGTCCGTCGCTCTTTATTCGGGACGTGTTGGGTTGGCAACGCGTGGTGTCGCTTTCCTTCTAATTGGCGGCTTTCTGCTCAACTCGGCCGTTCAGGGAGCAAGTAGCGAGGACGTGACCGGGCTTGCCGACGCGTTGGCAGTCATAGCGGCTCAGTCCTACGGCAAGGTCTTGTTGGCTATGACCGGCTTTGGGCTGATGTGTTACGCGGTGCACTCCATCATGCGAGGATGGTTTCGCGTATTTAATGTGTCCAAAGTTTAATCGTGGCACACGATTCGCGTTCCTGATGAGGTAACCACGTGAAGCAACACGCTTGACGTCTTTTCGAATCTACTTTAACCCGGAGAACAACGATGGCCACCACCGCCGTTAACGAAAACAAAGTACTTAAAATCATTCTTGCCTTTTTGTTGCCACCTCTCGCTGTGTTCATGCACTCGGGATTGGGAACGCAGTTCTGGCTCAATTTGGTGCTCACCATCGTGGGCTTCTGGATCATTGGTATCATCCACGCTTTGATCGTCGTCATGTAAAGTGCGGATGGTTATCGATTACAACAAAACGCACCCAGCGATCTGGCGACGGACCTCGCAATGAAGAACGAGAGTGGTGGGGGCAGCGGACGGACTTTCGTGATCACAGCGTTGAACAAAATTAGTTTTCAGCACTGCGATTCATGAGGGTTAGTTCGCTGCTCTTTTTATTGCTGCTGTTATTGATCAGTCCGCTCCAGAAACAATGCCCAGGCACGAATCGATTTCCTTCATGCAACACGAAAATGGTTTGACGCGTCGTGCTGCCGCTTATGGAGTGCATTTTTTTACCGCATCCGGGATCATTCCAGCCGCACTTGCCGTTCGCGAAATCGGCTCGCCCCATTGCGATCCCCGCATTGTGTTTCTGTGGTTATTATTGGCGACGCTGATCGATGCGTTCGATGGACCATTGGCTCGGAAATACAATGTCAAGCGATTTGCCCCCAATATTGACGGGCGGACGATTGACGATTTAATCGACTATTTAACTTTCGCCTTTATCCCCTTGCTGCTTATCTGGCGAATGGAATGGTTGCCGCTCGGTACCGGATGGACGGTGATGTTGGCGATGGCCGCCAGTCTGCTCGGTTTCGCCCACGTGCATGCCAAAGATGAACAGCGAGGTTTCTTTCGTGGGTTTCCATCGTACTGGAATGCGTTTGCGTTGTACGCTGGTGTTTTCAGTTCGCTGTACAGTCCGTGGTTGACCGCGATCACGATGTGGGGCTTGACCGTTTTGACGGTGATGCCCGTCTGGGTGATCTATCCCAACTTGGCACCCCAGCGGTGGCGAATTTGGATTTTGGGCGGTGCGGCGTTATGGACGCTCACGTTGATCGCGATTCTGTGGCAGTACCCGCGTCCCTCTTCGGAACTGCTAATCCTCTCGCTTACCTATCCTGCATTTTACACCTACGTATCCTGGCATTGTCGCAGGTATGGGTAGCTTAAGCGAAACTCGCTAAGAGTTTCGGGGGATCATGAGCCAATCGAACCAAGGTCTTGATGCCTTCCGCCACACCTAAAAGACTCGATTTGGAAACGCGGGCATCCGTGCCACGCCTCGCTTCAGATTACATCGGACGCACTTTGGGCTCGCGAATCCAGACACGATACTGTTTTGCTTGCTCGACAAATTTGTCGAGCTTTGCATTGCTGACGTTGACGATGCCGTCGTCGGCATCGAGTGCAACGGATGCCTTTGCGAACAACTCTGTCGCTGCCTCGGTGTACCCGATCACCTTCAAATGGGCAAACGCGTTACGGATCCAGTCCACCGCGTCGGCTTGCTGAGCCAATGAATCAGCTTTCTCCTTTGCCGGCGCGACGATGATGCAGTCAAACAGCACCGAAGGGGCACCGGCCAAAAAATGCTCGGGCGTCACCTTTTCACCCTTACTCGTTTCAATCTCGCCCACGGTCGGAGCGACAATCGACAACATCGCCCCTTCGGCGTGAGCCGTCTCGCGGATCTCTTTGAGTAGGTTGTCATCGGCTCCCGTCGTGAGTAGCAATCCAATCTTTTTCCCCGACAATGATTTTGGCGCCGCAGCGGATTGTGATAACGGTTTCGATGGCGCAGGATCGCCAACGGGCCCTCGAGGTTTGATTGCATCGCCCTGGCCTTTCATGCCAAGTGCGGTTGCCACTTGTTCCGCCAACTTTTTGTCAATGTTTTTCAGATGTCCCAGCATTCGCGTGCGGATTTTGATTTCATCACATTTGCCGAGTTCAAAAGCAAAACCGCCCACGATATGTCGTTGTTCGGGTTCCGTCATCGATTTCCAGAACAATCGAGCTTGCGTGTAATAATCCGCGAAACTCTCTGGACGGATACGCAACTTTTTGCCTGACTCTTCCGCTGCAAATGAAGTGAATCCGTTCTTGGGATCTTCGCGTGGTTGCCCATCGTCGAGTGAGTTTGGCTCGTTCGCAACTCGCCCCGTTGGCACTTCGGTTTGCATGTGCCCGTCACGTTGGAAATTAGCGAATGGACACTTCGGCTTGTTGACCGGGATCTGGTGAAAATTGGGGCTTCCCAGTCGCGAAAGTTGCGTGTCGAGATACGAGAACAAGCGGCCTTGCAGCAGCGGATCGTTGCTGAAATCGATCCCCGGAACGACATGCGAAGGACAAAAAGCCACCTGTTCGGTCTCCGCGAAAAAGTTGTCGACATTGCGATTGAGCACCATCTTTCCGAGCGGCGTTAACGGCACCAGTTCTTCGGGAATCAATTTTGTGGGGTCGAGCACATCAAAGTCAAACTCGGCGGCCTGCGCTTCACTAAACGCTTGGACCGAGAGTTCCCACTCAGGAAAATCGTTGGCCGCAATCGCGTTCCATAAATCACGACGGTGGAAATCGGGATCCGCGCCGCCGATCTTCACCGCCTCGTCCCAAATCAACGAGAACGTGCCGAGTTTAGGACGCCAATGAAATTTGACGAACTTCGATTCGCCCTTTTTGTTGATCATTCGAAAGGTATGAACGCCGAATCCTTCCATCATACGGAAGGAACGAGGAATGGCGCGGTCGGACATGATCCACATCAACATGTGCATCGATTCGGAATTGAGCGAGACAAAATCCCAAAAAGTGTTGTGAGCGGATTGAGCCTGCGGGAAATCACGATCCGGCTCAGGTTTGACACTATGAACGAGATCGGGAAACTTGATTGCGTCTTGGATAAAGAAAACGGGGATGTTGTTGCCAACAAGATCATAGTTGCCTTGGTCGGTATAGAACTTGACCGAGAATCCTCGCACGTCACGTGCGGTATCGAACGAACCGGCACGACCGGCGACGGTCGAGAAGCGACAGAATACAGGCGTCTGCACCGATGGATCCTGCAGAAAACCGGCCTTCGTCAGACTCGCGTGCGATTTGTAGGCTTGGAAATAGCCGTGCGCAGCATAGCCGCGGGCGTGGACCACCCGCTCCGGAATTCGCTCGTGATCAAAGTGCGTGATCTTTTCACGCATGATATGGTCTTCGAGTAGCTGCGGTCCGCGTTCACCCACGGTCAAAGTGTTCTGGTCGTCGGCGATGACGAGGCCTTGATTTGTTGTCAAGCGAACACCATCGCCCGAGACAGTTTGATGCGGCTCGCCGCCGTGTCCCACATTGGTTTTGCCGCTAGATTGTGTTTGTTTTGCCATGATTACAGGGATCTTTCTTGAGGTTAGGAAAGTGGAGCGGATGGAGACGATCGATGTCCGATTTTGGATGACAGCGAGAATCTCTGCTGTCGGATTCCGCACGTACCGAGCAAACGCTGTCCAAGCAAACGCTGTTCCTCAATCGAGCATCGCATCGAAGAATCGGGTCGTGGCACGCTCGTGCCATCGTTTCCCTTGACGATCCAGAAATCCGGTATGGCCCCCCGAGACTGCTAACGCCGGATACAGCGGTCCCTCGGTACTCCAGTCGCGATCGGTAAAGACCGTTTCATCCACCACCGGATCATCCGCTGCATGAAATAGCAGGGTGGGAGTCTTTATTTTGTCGAGAACATAGATTGCCGAATTCTCTCGATAAAACTCCTTCGCACCGTCATAGCCGAGGTGCTTTGCAGTGAACCGATCATCTAGCTCCCAAACCGACGATGCGTTTTGGATGGCATTGCGTTCATCGTCCGTTAATTCGGCGGATTCGCGAAGCAATTCGTCACGCTGTTTTTTCAGTAGATAGCGATCGAAGATGCGGTTCAGTCCCGATTGCAAATTGATCGAGGTTGTCTCCATATCCAGCGGTGCCGAGACGACGGCAGCGGCACGGAAGGTACAGTTGCCTTCGGTTTCGGCAAGATACCGCAACAAAACATTTGCACCCAATGAGAACGCGACCGCTGCAAGCCCGTTGCGAGTCCACGCGGTTCGCTGTTCATGCAAGTAATTGACCAACAGGGAAATGTCGTCGGTGTAGCCTGGGTGATGAAAGCGGATACAATTTCGCGCCGAACTGCCGGCCCCGCGGTTGTTCCACAGCACGACCGGATAACCGGCGGCGAGTAGTCGCTCGGCCATCGAACGCATGTACCCGCTTTGCGCATGCCCCCCCATCCCGTGAAAAACGATCACGGTCGGTTTCTTCGTCTCGCGGGCCACCGGCAAATAGAAACCGCTAAGCACGTCGGGTGGCGTCTGGTCGCCGGGGACATCAAAGGCGACGCAGCCCTCGTAGCGATCGACGTCCAGATCGGGACGGAGCGATTTGATGGAAAGCGTTTGTAGCCAACCGCCGCGACACCAGCGGTGAGGCTCGAAGGGGTCGAGCCACTCGAAATTGCTAATCGCGAACTTGTCCGGTGGGCGCTGTGACACCGTCGTTAAGACCTCCAACTGCGATACGCGCCGCTGCTGGCACGTCGCGAGGCGATTCGGGCGAGGCCAACGACCGCACCGGATGCCGCCCCCCATAGCAGCGCGTCTCGCCATGCCACTTCGCGTGAGGTTGGGTTTTTAGGGGGATCACGGTCCAACGTCGTTTGCCAAGCCGCCTCGAGCAGATTGCGTGCGACGAACGTGGCACCGATCGCTGCGACAAAAGCGATTGCAGATTCAGTGCGGCCAATGCCTGGGTTGCGCCCGTCGGGTTGATCGCGGCCGGTATACTCGTCGACTCGATTACGCAAATCATCGTAACGGTCATGAATTGATTCCATAGTGCTAGACATAACGTCTCTCTCGTTTAAGGTAATGTTTTGAAAATGCCACTTCCAAGTTATTGCCACCCAAAAACGCGATCGCTTCCAGGCATGAGCCCAAGGCCCCGTGGTTGCATTCCCCGTGGTTGCATTCACTGTGAAGTGCTGTGAATTTCTGTTAGTGCACTGTCCTCGACTCTAGACGTCGCAATCAACGTGCCACGATTGGCAGGGACAACCAATCGCGGTCGCTCGTCAACCTGAGAACTTGATAATGGCAGCCAAGCCGCCAACGATGGTTCACCCAGAATGGTCGCTAGTCGCTCAGTCTGATTGATTTCGGTTCAGGTGACTGTGATTCACGGTCAACACGATTCACGGCGTCGGAAGTGATTGCACTTCACCCCCGGTTTTTCGAACAAACATCGATCAAAGACGACTTTGTCCGCAAGAAGGGGGAACATCTTTTGCTTTGTCACGCTGTTATTTCCAAGGCTTCCGAGCTTTCCGCAACAGGTTAAAGCACAATGGCTGGCGACTCCGGCGACAATGAATCACCGAATCGGCGAGATGTTTTTAAAACTTGGCTGACGCAGACCGCTTCGTCTGCCGATGACGTGATGGACTCGGGAATTCGGCGGCTGCGAAAGCGGCTGGGACGCAGTGGCGTGCCGAAAATCCAGCCTTACATTGGTTATGCAAGTGGTGATGCGATACGGTTACACGGCCGCGTGCTGACCAACCCGCCGCTCGATCCCGACTTTGAAAGTGACAGGTGGTGGCATAACTTCTCCAATGCCATTGGTCGATTCGCTAGCGATGAAGTGCCCAACGTGCAGATCAAGGCTACGGCAGGCGGCAGTGCGGGTAGCAGCGTGAGCGACAATGAAGGCTACTTCCATTTTGATCTGTCGCGTGAAACGGGAGACGGCGACCAGCTTTTCTGGTCCCCCGCGTTGCTGCAGATTGCTGACGAGCGGGGATCGCCGACGCAATCAAGCACGACCACGTGTGATGTTATGTATGTGCCCGATCATGCAAAGTTTGGCATCATCAGCGATATCGATGATACGATTTTGCATACCGGGGCGATCGATATCGCGACGATGGCCAAGCTTACCTTTCTAGGCAACGCGCGTACGCGAGCTCCCTTATGTGGTGTGGCAAAGTTGTATGAGGTGTTGCAGCACGATGGAAACACGCAAAGTGATCCGCTGAATCCCATCTTCTACGTCTCCAGCTCGCCATGGAATCTGCACGATTTGCTTGAAGACTTCCTTGAACTCAACGCAATCCCCAAAGGACCCATTTTATTGCGGGATTTGGGGTTCGATGAAAACAAGTTTTTGAAAGAAGGGCACGAGCACAAGTTGGTCAAAACGCGACGTTTGTTACAACAGTTTGACTCGCTGCCGTTTGTGCTCTTTGGAGACTCTGGCCAACAGGACGCGAGGCTCTATGCAACCGCAGCCAAGGAATTTGGATCGCGGATCAAAGCCATCTTTATCCGGGACATCGATCCAGGTCTTGCTAGTTTCCATGACGATCGAGTCAGCGTTTACTTGCGTGAAGCGGATGAGGCGGGTGTCCCGATGTACATCGTAAACGACAGTATCGATGTCGCCCGAATCGCAATCGAGCACCGCTTGATTCCCGATTCGGCGATGGCGGAGGTGGTCGCTGCGACCCAGCGGGATCGGCAGCGAAAAGCATAGATTCTGCTGCCTTGGCGAGTTTTTTGTGCTTACGCCCTAAGACTTCGATCGGCAAGATCGGACTGCAGGGGCGATTGGCAAGATCGACCGGCAGTCTAGGAGCCGCTAGTTCGCTGCGGTTCCAGGGCGTTCAATCTTCTCGACCACGCGGACCGCTTTGGGTTCCGGACGGATGCCTTCGCCGTAACGAACTGCATAGACCTGGGTCGCTTCGGCACCGAGCAACACGATCATGGCACTGTAGTAGACCCATACCAACAGGACCGCCAACGAGGCTGCGGCTGCGCCAAGCTGGGCACCAGGTTCGCTATACGAAAAGTAGATTTGCATGACAAAACGCCCGAGCAAAAACAATGCCGTGGTGATGATTGCCCCGACCAACACGTCACGCCACTTGACCACCGCGTCGGGCATGAATTTGAAAATGGCGGCGAAGATCACCAACACCACGAGGGCTTGAACCGCGAAATTGACCACCGAAGCTACGATTCCCGACATGCCTAACATGCCCCCGAGTTGGTCGCCGATCCCGGCAAGTACCGACGATACGACAAGCGAAACGAGCAGAATGAATCCGAGCCCCAAGATCATCCCGAACGACATGATACGTTTCATCACCATGTCCATGATTCCGGTGTTTTTGGGGTCCGGTTTTACCTCCCAAACCTGATTCAGTGCGGCCTGCAGTGCCGCAACCACGCCGGTGGCACCAACGACAATCCCGGCGAAACTGAGCAGCGTTTTCCACCACTTTCCTCGCGACTGTTCGTGATTTTCGATGATTGTCGATATTTGTTCACTCGCCGCTTGGTTCCCCATCATCTGTGCGGCCTGGGATGTCAGCAAGCCTTGAGCCTTCTGCTCTGCTTGCTCGCTGTCGTACATCACGGACATGCCAAAGGTTAGCACCGTCATTAGCAAATAGAGCAGCGGTGGCAGGGCAAACGCGGTGTAATACGCCAATGCCGCCGCAAGCGTGCTGCAATTGTCCTCTGAAAATTCGGAAAATGTTTGTTTCAAGAAGTTCATAATACGGAAGCCCCGTGTGCGTGCGATTCTGGTTAACGAAACATCAATCGACGCAAATCGCGCGCCACAGCGGTATGTCATTTGCATCCATCGGTGTTGCCCGCCGAGCTGGGTGCATCTCGTTCACCGTGGTGGATCGATGACCGATGGGCTGCCGACTTTTCTAGTAACGCGACCGCCAGCGTCACGTGGTCGTATTAAACTTTGGGGATTCATTGACAATGGACGATACGCTCAGAAGCGACAAAAGCCACACGTCCGTTGCACCGGAGCGTCGTCGCGTTAATCGCCCCGATCCAGCTAACACGGTCGATCACGTCGCATCCTCACCGCGGTCGGCTGGCCGCGTGTTTGGAGAGTCGGTTTCTGATCAGAAGCTTTTGCTCGCCTTGGTCGGGCTGATTGCGGTGACTTTGGTCTGCGGGACATTGTTTGTCGCCAGCAGTTTGTTTGTGCCCATTGTTATTGCGACGCTAGCTTATCTTTCGTTGCGACCCATTGCCGCTCGTATGTGCCATTGGGGATTATCGCAGACCGTCGCCAGCGGGTTGCTCATTCTAGGCATCTTCGTGACTTTGGGGATTGTCGCCGGTATGTTGTATTCGCCGGCGCAAACGTGGATCGCATCGACGCCGGAAAGTATCAGTAACATCAAGGCAAATTTTGCCGCGATCGAAGAGCCGTTGACGGTGTTGGATCGAGCCGAAGAGGAACTCGACAAAGCGGCGCCTACTGCGAAGCAGGAGCCGACAGTGGAGGTTTCGGTAAAGAAGCCGCGAATTCTTGACCGTAGCGTGCTGATCAACAAAACAGGACGCTTCCTGGCCTTCATTGCCGCCGTCGCTGTGCTCACCTTCTTTATGCTGTCGTCCGGTGACGATCTTCTCAATCGGGTGCTCAATGTAATGCCCGACGAGCATAGCCGTCACGAACTATTGAACAAGATTGGCGATATTCAAGAGTCCGTTGGCAAGTATCTCGCTCAGATCACCTTTATCAATGTAGGGCTCGGTATCGTCGTGTCGCTTGTGATGTCGGCGATTGGGATGCCGACTCCGGTGTTATGGGGAGTTTTGGCAACACTGTTCAACTTTATCCCGTATGTTGGTGCATTGGCGGCGACTGCATTTGTCTTCATGGCTGCGGCGAGCACGTTCGATTCCTTGCTCCGCCCCGTGTTAACCGCGGCCGCTTTCTGGTCAATCACCGCGATTGAAGGTCAGTTCATCACGCCCGCCATTTTGGGGAAAACATTGCGGGTTGGCCCCGTCATTGTCTTGGTCGCGGTGGCGTTTTGGGGGTTCCTGTGGGGCATTCCGGGAATCTTCGTGGCAGTGCCTCTGTTGATTGTACAGCGAAAAATCTTCGCAAGCTTTCAGCTCACGTTTCCGTTGGCGGCGGTGTTGGGCGAGGATGCATGCCGGGTAGGACAAGAATGTGATCCTATCAAAGAAGACCAACCAATCGCGGAAACAGCGTGATCCAATGCAACTCCCCGCGATGAATCACGGCTTGGGATTCTGCAGCAACAACTGCGAACATTGGTCCGCTAAGATGTCACCCTGAATGACTGCACTGGGATTGGCTGCGGCGAAGAACGACTGGCAACCGAGTCCTAAAGTACCGTAGCCGGCTTGTTTAACCACGCCGGCGGGGGCGCCGTATACGATCTGCGGTATTTGTGTCATTCCCGCGGTCGCGGCACACATTGGGCATGGCTCCGCCGAGCTGATCAGCACGCAGTCCTGGAGCGTCGTTCGCTGAAGTTGCTCGCACGCACGATCAATCGCACAAACCTCAGCGTGCCGTGAAGGATGCCCCGTTCGTTTGACCTGGTTAAATTCACACGTGATGGGCTCGCCTTGCAGCGTATAGATCGCTGCTGCGAAGGGGTTCTGACCCGCTCGGACTCCTTCCCATCCTTTGGCTAGAACGGCACTCATCCACTCAGTCAATTCCGCTTCGGTCGGTTCGTTCATTCGAAGGCTCGTGTTTTTTCGGTGCGTTGCTGCTGGTGCAATCGTCACGCGAACGGCGGCTGGCAATCGGGACCATTAGAAAATGGGACGATTAGAAAATAGGACAATGAGATGCCGTGTGCATGAATCATGCCGATTGACGATCGGATTACCGCAGTCGGGTTTCCAATCGGAATTGCAGCGGCGTCATCCCTGTTTGACGTCTGAACATTGTTGCCATATAGGCGGCGGTACCGAACCCTGTCGCCTGCGCGATGCTGGCAACGGGTAAATCGGTCGAAGCAAGCAGTTCTTTGACACGGGCGACACGAAGTCGGTGTATTTCGGCGAGCGGAGGGTGTCCGAACGCGTCTCGGAATTTGACTTGCAAGCTGCGGACACTCATCGGTACCGATGCTGCGACCTTGGCCACTGTCAGCTCCGTGAAGACATTTTCACGAAGAAACCGAACCGCCTTGGACAATTCGGGGTCTTTGATTGCCAAAATGTCGGTGGATTGACGCGTCACAATCTCAATCGGCGCGATTCTGTCCTCCGTCCCACTATCGCTGCCGCCGCTGATGAGGTTTGCAAGTCGCTCGGCGGCGCGATATCCCATCTGCTTTGACGGGTTCAGCACCGCAGACATCGGAGGCACGGTTGTTTGTGCGATTAATGCGTCCTCCGCGCCTGCCAACACGGCGACGTCATCGGGAACCTGGATGTTCATGCACCAACATGCGTCCAATAATTGACAAGATGCGGATGTTCCCCAAGCAAACACCGCGATTGGCTTCTCTAGCTGTTGCAACCAACTTTCGATTCTTGCACGCTGCTTGCGCCACTTTTCGCTTCCCATCGATTCGTGGATGTAGTGGAATCGTTCCAGCGTCGCTACGTCCGCTCCGATCTGATCCTGAAACGCATCGGCGTGTTTCTCGATGTACGAGTAGTGCAAAGGGCCAACGTAGGCAAATCGTTGAAAACCGCGAGCTTTGAAATGTTCCGAAGCGAGCTTTGCTGTGGCGTCGTAGTCGATCGCGACTCGAGGAAACGAATAGCCCTCGAGTTCAATTCCCGAGATGTTGATGACGGGAACGTGACGCGATTGTAAGTCGGCGGCGATCTTTGGGTTTGAGACACGAGCGATCATCCCGTCCCCTTTCCATTGGCTTGGTAGCTGCAACATGTTGTCGCGGCCGCGTGGTTCGACTTGCAGCTGCCACGGGCCATGGTGCTGAGCGTAGCTCGTGATCCCCCGAATCAAATCACGCCCCCATTCGGTCGAAGTGTCCACCAAAACCGCGACACGCGGCATCTTACCGGCTTGTAATGTGGGCTTTGTCTTTGACAAACGGCTTTCTCCATTCTGTTTTTTTGCGGACGGTGCAGCGACAAATTCAATCAGTTATGTCTTGGCATCCACAACTATCAAAGTGCCTACAAACAACGACAACATCAACTATGCGGCGTGGGTTACCGAATTGCCAACGTCACGCTGTCCAAGTGACCCTGGGACTGGTTTGCCGGCGTTTGGCCGAACCAATTATGCTGCCTGTTTGGGTGATTCCGGACGGCAACTGCATAACCGGCCACGCAATAATGCATTACTAGCGAGAACGAACCCCTCCAAACACTGACGTGCTGCGAATCGTGGGGATCGCTGGGCACACCTGCTACGCGTGAAACGTTTGATTCCGAATTTTAGATCATTGCTTGATTGATTTTAGCAACGAGGTCCTGAAGTGATTTCGCTTCAGGACCTTCTTTTTCATCTCCCTTGCTCTCCTAACTTGATTTTTCACAACTCCGCTGTTTGATTATGGAGACTCGAATGACTCGTGAATTATGTCGGGTGGTCAGTTTGTTTACATGGGGTTGCATGACGGGATGTGGCGAGACAGGCCCCACCAACGCGATGGATAATGCCGATGAACAAGCCATCGCCGATTCCAAGGCCGAGCTTGAACGAGAGCAAGCAATGTTGGAAGCCGACGAAGAGTAAGCACGCTCGCGCCGCAACGATCACGCGTGCTGCACGCCAACGGATTGGAAGACGGTGCGACTTTTAGGGTGCGACTTTTTAGGGTGCGTTGTAGATCTTCACATCGTCGACGACGACGTTTCGGGGGATCGAAAGTCGCAGCATCCGTTTGGTCGGATGGGCGATCCCAGGCGATGCAAACGAGCCTACCTCGCTGCCATCAATCGAGACGGTTAGCGTATCACCGTTGATTTTGGCAAGCACGGTGTACCATTTTCCCGTTTCCAATTTGTGTGGGAAGCGTTTGGTCTTTGTTTTCAGCTCCGCTTGTTGCTCGGCAGAAATGGTTTTGTTCTGTCGTGCCTCGCGGGTTTTGAGGTCCATCACGCCAGTCTTAAGATCGGTGATCTCGGTTTGCTTGACGCCGATCGTGACTTTAAACAAATGACCCGCCCATACCTTCTTGTACTGCAGGTCAGCAAAGTTCAGCCCCAACGTGTCTTTCTCGTGCTCAAGCATGAATTTCATCTGCACCGCACCGTTCTGGAATTCTACAGGGTGCGTCACTGAAACAGCATGGTCGGCATCTTTGTGAATGTAGATGTACATCGCACCGTCACGAAGATCGACTTGTTTATTTCCCCCCGCGCGTGACTTGCTGTTGGTGCCCCAACCGTTGCCCACTTCGTCGGCTTGTTCTTGTGATTCATTCCGTTCAAAGTCATCCGAAAAGATAAGCTTACCGAGGTCGGCCGCATTGGTTGGTAACGAAAACAGCGTTGTCGAAAATGCAAGTGTAAGTGCGGCGCAAAAGAGTGTTTTGGTCATAGGTAGGTCGAGGCGGGTTTGCGTTAGGTGTAGGTCAGGGGATCGTGGCAGGTCATTTCGTGCCTGCAGCGGCGAACGTCGCGGGGACGTTTGTCATCGCATCATTGTCCCACGCCGCTGTTTCGTGATCAATGGTTGACACGTTGTGAAATACAAACTCATTCCGATTTCGACTACACTAACCGGTCCCTCGATTGATCGAATCGTTTTCTCCTTTTCCCCCCTCAACCCACTGACTTTTCCAAAAGGGAATCCATGAGATACGCAGCTCTTTTGTTTGCGACCATCTTCGTTGTGCATGGTGCCGCAATGGCAGAGAAACCGAACGTGCTGATCCTGTACGCCGATGATCTTGGATATGGAGATCTCCGTTGCAACAACCCTGATTCCAAGATACCCACACCCAATCTGTCGCAATTAGCAAACGAAGGGATGCGATTTACCGACGGGCATTCCTCGTCGGGAATTTGTACTCCGAGCCGCTATGCCCTGTTAACGGGGCGTCACCATTGGCGTGATTTTCACGGAATTGTCAACGCGTTTGGTAGTTCGGTCTTCGCCCCCGAACGACTGACCCTTGCTGAAATGTTGCAGCAAGTCGGTTATGACACCGCTGCGATCGGAAAATGGCATTTGGGCTGGGACTGGGATGCGATTCGTAAACCGAATGCGGTGAGCGAGAAGCAAGGACGCAACAAAGTTTGGGGGCCCGAGGACTTTGATTGGGACAAACCGATTCCCGATGGACCGCTGGCTCACGGGTTTGATGCTTATTTTGGTGACACCGTGATCAATTTTCCGCCTTATTGTTGGATCGAGGATGATCACGTTGTCAAAGCTCCCGATACGATGATGGACACATCGAAGTGGAAGCCGATCAAAGAGGGCAACTGGGAATGCCGCCCAGGGCCGATGGCTTCGGATTGGGATCCTTACCAAAACATTCCGACGATCACACAGCGTGGCGTCGACTTCTTGAAATCACGCAAGCAGAGCGACAAGCCATTTTTTTTGTACTTTGCGTTTCCATCGCCACATGCTCCAATCATTCCCAATGATCCGTTTGATGGAAAATCGGGCGCGGGTCCGTACGGAGATTTTGTTTACGAAACCGACGACGCCATCGGACGGTTGTTGACCGCTCTGGATGAATCGGGCCAAGCAGACAGCACGCTAGTCATCTTCACCGCCGACAACGGCCCCGAGAAATATGCTTACGCACGTGACCAAAAATTCGATCATTGGTCGAGCAAGCCGTTTCGGGGGCTGAAGCGAGACCTTTACGAAGGTGGTCATCATGTTCCGATGCTGATCCGGTGGCCCGGCACAATTGAGCCCGGATCGACCAATACATCGCTGG